>NZ_JAVAMR010000011.1:0-101173 GCF_030731025.1 Microbulbifer sp. 2205BS26-8
ATGAATTCAGGAAAAGATGTCAAAAAACCAACCGAATTCACAGATTCGGCTGGAAGCTTGAATTTACAATGCTGATCAGGCTGTACGAGTTTCTGGATTACTGGATATTTCAGCCAAAAACTTTATGTGGGAACATTTTAGCTGTTGCCGTGTCTTAAATTTTTCAGGTGGCGACCCAGGCGGTGGGCCCACCAAAGAGTATTGATTAATAAAGAGTAATTTCATGTTATTAAGAACAAAGTTTGTCATTGCATCAATATTGTTGTTGCCATATAGCCTGCAGACACAGGCCCATGGCTGGTCCGAATACCCCAAGGCCAGACAACAAATCTGCTATGAACAAGGCAATATTTGGTCCGGGACGCCACCAAATGCTGGGTGTGCTCTAGCTAAGAGTATTTCAGGTTCATATCCATTTCAACAACGCAATGAGTTTTCTATTAATATCCCTGATTATAACAATATTGCCTCTGTAAGAAGAGCGGTCCCTGACGGCACCTTATGTTATGCCAATGACCCCCAAAAAAGAGGTATGGGTGCGGGAACGGACGCCTGGAGTCGTGTCGAGCTCAAGGCTGGAACCTTTGAATACGTTTTCAATGCAACAGCGCCGCATAATCCTTCATTTTGGCAGTTTTACTTAACCAAGCCCAATGCGGATTTATCAAAGCCACTGACTTGGAATGATCTTGATCTTATTCAAGAAGTAGATAATGTGCCGGCTGCTAACGGTAAATACCGTATGAATGTCACTATTCCCGAAGACAGGGTGGGAAATGCCGTTTTATTTGTGCGCTGGCAGCGTGTAGATCCAGCTGGTGAAGGTTTCTATAATTGTAGCGATATTACTATTACAAATAATGATGTTGATCCGCCCGAAGAACCCAATCCAGATACAACGCAACCGTACCTTGTCCAGGGTAATACCTTTCTTCCGCAAGAAATTAATTTAAACTCAGTGAGTGTTGGCGATACAGTCAAGTATACGGTGTTCAATAAAAATGGTGAAGAGCACTCCTCATTTTCATTGTCCATCACAGAGGACAACAAAAATGATTGGGACAGACTCTTGGCTTCTCAAGTTACCGGCTGGTACGAGTCGAATCATAATGGAAACGTTTTTATTGGTCGCTGGCATGAAGAAATGAATCATTACATGTATTTCCGAAATGATTTGCATGGAAATTATTTTAACTCAAAGGATTCGAGAGCTTCTGGCCAATTCACCATTATCGATAATGGGAGCGAATTAATGGCGGTGATTACCCCCAGAGTGTTAACGCCCCCTGTTAATGCAAAAGTGAGGCACGGGGACTATATGGTGCTTACACAAGGGGAAAGCAAAGGTGATATCACGCATGCACAATGGTCACAAGTCAGTGGCAGCCAGGTGCAAACTTCGGCCGGCCCTGATAATGCCCTAATCATCGACACGTCAAGCCTGCCGAATATACGTCAGGAATTAACCTTTAGATTGACGATCAGTAGCGACGCTGCCATTGATGAAGAGGTGTATTCGTTTGTCGTAGAACCATCAACTATAACAGACCCCACAGACCCCACAGACCCTACGGTTCAAAAGTGGGATAGGAGCCAGGTCTATACTGCCGGCGATGTGGTGACTCATAATGAAAAAACATGGACAGCAGGGTGGTGGACAAGAGGTGAAGAGCCAGGCACAACCGGACAGTGGGGAGTGTGGCGTTAAGTTTGAACAATACCAAAATCCCAATAACTGAGGATGGTGTATGTCGGTTAATAATTAATCCTCAGTGTTGTTGAACCTGTATATTGACGAAAGCCCTGGCAATCCCGGGGCTTTTTTTATCTTGTGGAGCCTATGAGCTACTAACAAACCAGAAGTTCAAACCAAGACATTACGGGAGTTGTTGTCCACGTTACCATGCACTATTAGTGCAGCTCTTTGCGTTGATATTTTTGAGCAGGTACAGTGCCGTATTCACAGATCTATTTCCTTTTCCTGACTAAAAAACAAGCGGCACTATGGCCGGAATAAGTGAAGAGGTAACTCCATAGAACCAGGCTATGAAGATTAGTGAAAAAGACTATTTTATTACATTTTCTCTGCTGCGTTAGTCTACCGGTTACTCAGAGCACGGGAGGAGAATATGAAAACTATTATCGCATTGATAGATAAGCTTTTCAGAGGGGCCAGATATCATCAAACCCCTTGTGTGGATTGTAACTACTCCAATAACTATTATGGGGATCAGGCGTGTCAATCAGTTGCAGATGATATGTCAAAGGTCTGCAGTTGTGCTAAATCCTGTATAATCCCTGCATGGAAATTACAGCGCAACAATACAAAATTATCGAAGGTTTTCTGCCCATCTAGCGCGGCAACGTGAAAATATCCAGCTTACAGGTGCTGACAGCCATTCTTTACATAGCCGAGCATGGCTGCAAATGGCGAGGCCTGCCGAAGAAATTCCGCCGTTGGCACAGCGTCTACATGCAGGCGAATCGTTGGGCCAAGCAAGGTGTACTGGATAGGGGCTTTCTGGCCCTCCAGGAAAATAATGTGATCAATATCCAGGTCGATCATATCTCTCTTGATTCTACGGCTGTTAAACTTCATCCAGACGGCACTGGCGCTCTAAAAAACGGTCCTCAATCTATCGCAAATCACGAGCAGGCTGGACCACCAAGATTCATATGGTTGCAGCCGGCCACAACCGCGCCGTAGTATTTTCTCTGTCGCCGGGGCAGGCTGGAGACGTTCAGAGGGCCGAAAGCTGCTGAAAAGCCATGAGAACTGCGGTTGGGATGGAGCCAAAGTGATCATGGACAAGGCCTACGAAGGTAATGAACCCCGGCAGTTGGTATTCGATCTGGGCATGGAACCTGTCGTGCCACCGAAGAGTAACCGATTGAGCACCTGGAAATACGACGTAGAGGCGTACAAAAAGCGAAATGAAGTGGAGAGACTGTTTCGATGCCTGAAGGGCTTCAGAAGAATTTTCTCTCGCTTTGATAAACTGGATGTTGTTTTCACGTTTTTTATTCACTTTGCGCTTATTGCCGATACTTTAATTAGTGTGAACAGGCCCTATCAACAGGAATTCTGCTCACTGAACGTAGGCGGTTGCAGATCCAGATCAGACCTCACTGCTTTTCTGTTTGCTTTCCACTGTGATAGGCACGGTAGCTGACGGTCTGAGAGTGGTCGACAAAGCCCTTCTCAACTTTTCAATGCTACTAGGCACTGCCCTGTGCATAATGAGTGCCCCTGAAGGAAATGGAAATCCTGTACGGTTACTTCGAAATTCGGGTGATTCGTATGTGGAATCGGCTGGAATACCGCACTGATATCGAAAATAACCAGGCCCCGAAAACAGATCTCTGCCGTCTCTGATGGAAAATGCCATCTGCCAAGGTATAGACTCCTTGGTGCGTGGCGGTGAGGTAGTGATTACGACATTTCTCCAAAGCGGTGATCTGAGGCTTGTGTCCGCCGATACAGCAGAGGATATCCGCGCAGGTAGTGGTTGTCGGCATTGGGCTCAATAGCCTGAGCCTTGTATACGCTACTCTATGTTGGCAGGGTCAATGATGTTCGCGAGAATAGTCCCTTGGTTGTACGGGTCGGGATCGATATCCCGGGACCGCTGCAGTGAAGACTGCCGCCATCCTGGTCGGTGATGGAGGTCATTTGCTAGTCTACCCTGCCCATCAGTTGTCACTCTTCTGGCCGGAACAACAGATTCTGGGCTCTACTTGGATCAGTTTACGCCCCATATAACTGGACTGGTCAAAGCGCCCTTGCAGTAGTTCCCCTTCACCAAACGCAATATGTCGGGACCCTATCCGCTAATGCTCAATGAGTGTCCGGCCCAATTGCGCAAGCCGGAGTCTAGGTTGCCTGTTCAAGGAGATAAAGGCTGAGAACCGCGGCTGGCCGGGTCCTCGCGTATTCTCACACCAGAATCACCCTATGGCACCCATTTTGGTATTGTGGGGATAGAGCAGATGCACTATGTTGCCAGTTTCCAGCCAGATCCTGAGGGTGCAGTCAACCCATTTGGGTGGCCTTCCATTGCGCTATAATGCGCCCTTTTCCCTGATGGTGGCTAGCAATGACTCATAAGTCCAATGTCGCAGGCACGCTTGATGCCCCCTCCTTGGTGGAGGCCCATTCGGCGGGGTCAGTTGTGTCCCAGTATGGTGAAGAGGCATTGCGGATTTGGCGTGAACGTATCAAGTGCTTACTGAAAGCGCAAAATGCTGTGCTGGTGGCGCATTATTATACCGATCCCATGATTCAGGCACTGGCCGAAGAGACCGGTGGCTGTGTCTCGGACTCCCTGGAAATGGCTCGTTTTGGTGCCCGGCACTCGGCCGATACGCTGGTGGTCGCCGGGGTTAAGTTTATGGGGGAGACCGCCAAGATACTAACCCCTAGCAAGCGTGTACTGATGCCTACTTTGGAGGCTACATGTTCCCTGGACTTGGGTTGCCCTTCAGAGGCCTTCTCGGCATTTTGCGATCAGCACCCCGATCGCACAGTAGTGGTTTATGCCAACACATCTGCGGCGGTGAAGGCCCGTGCCGACTGGGTGGTAACCTCCAGTATCGCTCTCGATGTGGTGGATTATCTGGACGCCAAGGGTGAGAAAATCCTGTGGGCTCCGGACAAACACTTGGGGAGCTATGTGCGGCGTGAGACTGGCGCGGATGTGTTGCTGTGGGATGGCGCCTGTATCGTGCATGAGGAATTCAAAGCAAAGGGGGTGAGGGATCTTAAAGCTTTATATCCAGATGCGGCAGTACTGGTACATCCTGAATCACCGGCACCGGTGGTTGCGCTGGCAGATGTTGTGGGTTCCACTTCGCAGATCATCAATGCTGCTAAAACCCGCGCAGAGAAACGCTTTATTGTAGCGACTGACCAGGGCATTTTTTACAAAATGCAGCGAGAATGTCCGGATAAAGAGCTGATAATTGCTCCAACTGCCGGTGCTGGCGCCACCTGTCGCAGCTGTGCCAACTGCCCATGGATGGCAATGAACTCGCTGGAGAATCTGTACGGGGTTTTGGAGCTGGGCGCCAATGAAATCTTTGTGGACGAGGAATTGGGGCGCAAGGCGATGATTGCGCTGCAGAGAATGCTGGATTTCCGCAGGGCCGAATAATGGGGGCCAACGCTCCCTGTGCCAGCAGATGATAAAGAGAGCGGCTCACAGTCTGCTGCTGGGAGATGTAACCGTCGCAGTGGGTGGGAAGGTTGATGGTTTTCGAATCTTTGTCGCTCTTGGCTGGGTGTTGCCTCAACACTGTTACCCACACATATACCTGGGCATTTTTCAACACGGCGGTTAATGGCCTTGAGCGACTTGCCGGTTTTTTTAGACCAATCGCGATTTGACCAGGAAAAGGATCTCGAAAAGGATGAAGGACCACGGGATAATACAAGCCGGATACTGTAGATCAGCCTGACTCGGAGGTTCTTCACCAAGATCGAAAAGTGCCGAGGTCCAATGAGTAAGTATTGACTCTTGGCGCCATTTTCTTATTTGGGTTTCATCCTGGTCCACAGGTTCCACTGTGAACCAATGACGCTAAAAGCAACATAAAAATGAATTATGCGTATAAATGCCTCGGCGTCAATTACTCGCGAATCTCCCGCAGCTAGACTCTATGAAGACAGCTATTAGCGCAACACTGAAACTGTGGGGGAGTCGAATCATGAGACTTTCAGGGAGGTTCGCCTTACCGTTCCTGTTGGTGTTGATGATGCAAGGTTGCTTGTTTGTGCCTGCTGAAGATGTGGAGGGTGAAGACCCATTTTATTTCGAGACAGGCACTGATGGACAGAGTACCAGCTTTGCCGAAATGGGCAGTTATGATTCCAAATATCTGCAACCCTCACCGGCCAGTTTCCAATGCGTAACGGAGTGTGCCGACAGCATGTATAACTCCGTGACCTGGTTCTTTCCGATTATGAGGGTTTATTAGTGTTTGTGGAAATGCAGTGCGCCTGAATATGGGAGCATAACCCGATCTTTAACCGAAGTACGTGAAGACCGCTTCGCGAGGTACCGATACGGAGAAATACCCATGCAAAACTCCCCGATAGTTATTTTCGCGCTCTTTATGAGCCTGTTACTGACAGCCTGCGGGACACCCAATTCTCGCAATCAGGTCGTGTACCCTCACAGCTCGCCAATACCACGACATGCTGAATACCGCTCCTACCCCTCTTCTCATGTACCTGCGCCGCCGCCTGTGCGCGAAACCAAGCCTTCTGGTTGCCCCGGTGATTCCGAGGAGCTGGCACCGGGTTCGATTTGCCCCCCCAGTGCTCGCTGCTATGATATTTCCGGCGGCAGGCGCTGTATTTCCTATGACGAGTAGAGTTGTACTGGTGCTGATCGCGGCACATCTGCTAGGCGGCTGTGCCGACGGCTTTTGGCAAGATCTGTGTGGTGACCCAATGTACTACACCTACAAGCGCAGCCCGGTGCCACCGGATGAAATTACGGCCTTTCCCCGATTTTGCCTGGCTGGAGATCCCTACATGGGGGCGCTGGATAACTGTAGTCGTGCGCAATTACATTGCTATCAATTGGATACTGGTGAATGGTGTGCGGGACCCTATTCTCCATTTGTCCTCAGCTATAGACCGCACTATTAACTTGACGATCCAGTCGATTGCCGGGTAAACAATAAGCAGGGACGTAGATTCACGAATGAAGAAGGCGGTGGTTTTCTTCCAGGATGGGAATGAATGTATCCTTGTGCACTGGAATCAATGTTTTGTGGATGAGTGGGCTTCGGATACGCTCCTGCAGTATAGTTTCGTGGATATATTGAGCGGCCTCAATAGCCAGGGGGTATATGCCGCTTGTGCTTGGAATAATGAATCGTCTGAATATAATTCTGCCGTTATAGGTTACCCAGATGAGATTTCCCCACAGAGATGAGGGGCGCTCGTAGATCGTCAGCATGTAAGTGGCATCTGGATAATTGAGCTTTCTGTACTCGCTGATATAGCGAACAAAGTCCTGTCCGGTTTGCGTTACTGTGCGGTCTATGTAGAATCCATGGATTGCATCTTCCAGTATCCCTGAATCCGTATCCGCTAACAGAGCATTTGTATCCTCCAGCCAAAATGTAAAGGATGTGCTGAGCGCCAATATCAGTGTGATTAGCCGCATATTTTTCCTTCCCGTGAATGGATCGTCGCCCGATTGTCCGTTTTGAAGTGTTCTCTTACAGGTTTGTTTGGCATCAGCGGAGCAGGTGATTTTTAATCCCCAGGACGGAGGCTGCTGGTTAAAGTATTGGCCTCTCTAATAGCTGGTTGACCTGAAATAAACTACGGAGTTTGGGGGACTATTTAGAGTGTAGGCTGAGGGTGACACAGATTTAAAAAATGGCTGGGTGATCTGATAGGCAACACACAAGTATCTCTAAACCGATTGCGTAACTCAGAGATGCTCAGGCAATGTCTTGCAGGAATCGCTGAATGTGTGTTTTGTACCTCTGTCCTGGTCTTACCTCAGCTCAGTGATGGGATTGGTTCTTTACTGAGCAGTTCGGTGAAAGTGCTTATTGGTGCCATATTGAGCATTGGTATGGAGATGACAGCAGTGGACAATAAATGGGTTTTCAGATCACAGTTTGAGAGAGAAACTGCCATACCAGAAGCGGCCGGTAATGTCGTAGGTCCGATAATCGTAATTATGGTGAGTGGCAGTGGCCGCTAATGGGGGGGATTGGTTTAGCAGGTTGTTGACCCCTATGGCAAGTCGCAGTTTTTTGTGGGGGGTGACCGCAAATTGAAGATCGTGGGTGGACCAGTCCTCAATATCTCGTGAGGTGAGGGACCTGCCTTGAGTAAATGTTTCTTCCACTGGACCTACATAGTGCATGGTATAGGCAGCTTTCCAGGGGCTTTTGTTCCAGTAGATACCAGCATTTGCTTTCCATTTAGGGAGAGATCCAGCCTCGCCACTCGTACCCCCGACAAAGGTGCCGGAAAGGTCTTCTTTTTGTGATTCGGGTGTGACTTGTTTGAGGTGATGCAGTATATGACTGATATTAAATGCGAGGCGAAAATGGCCTGCATGCCCGTGTTGTGCATTATAGCGCAGAGCTATGTCATACCCCTGCACCTCACGGTTTCCCTGATTTAGCCGGGTGGCAAAGATCCTGCTGATATCGCCGTTTTCATCTCTAATCACCTTGTCATCGAATAAGCCTGAGCGGGCATTTTGTTCAACAAGAAGCTTAGGGTCAGACCCAATGACGTTTTCTTGCTGGATATCGTATAAATCGAAAGTTGCCTTCAACCCCTTGAGAGAGGCGGGGGTCCATGTAATACCCAAAGATAGATTTTTCGATGTTTCCGGCTTCAGATTCGGGTTGCCCCCAAATTCGGTCAGGTGCTCAATCAGTGAGCTGTCGGCTTGTTTTGTGCAACCTGGAAGGAAGTCGGGGGGATTGTATGAACAGGGATCAATGATCGTTACCTGGCTTAGGTAGCTTTGCTGTTTAACATCTGTGAGGGTTGGGGCTCTAAATCCAGTTGCAAAGCTCCCCCGTATCATCAGAGCGGAAAACGGTTTCCAGCGCAGTGCCAATTTGGGATTGCTGGTACTGCCGAAGTCATTGTAGTGCGACAGGCGCAAAGCACCATCCAGCCAAAGTTGTTCAGTTAATGGAATAGAGACTTCGGTAAATGCCTCTCTAATAATGCGCGAGCCTTTTGTAGTGCCGGGAGCATGGCCTCCGATAAAAGACACCGCCTCGCTGCTATCTGACAGGGAGTCTATTGCTTCTCGTCGAAGTTCAATTCCCGCGGCTGCGCCTATTTTCCCGGATGTCAAGTGCGCAAGGGTAGCATCGGCAACGAGGGTGACCGCAGTCATTTGTGAGTCGCTGTTGTTGACACTATCTCCGCGTATAAAATCCTGTTGCTCAGTGCTAATGCTGCCGCTGGGGCCGAGGAGATTGATAGCAATGCAGCCTACATCCGGATTGCACTGGTCTGGCCCTTTTAGACCCAGAGCAAGGGCCGATGGATCAACCAGGTTACTGAGTGTCTCAGTTTTTTCTGTGTATTGATAGGCCGCGCCCAATTCCCATTGCCAGTCCTGCCAAAGCCCCTTGAGTCCGGAATTGAATCGCCAGGTAGTAATCCGATTGGTTTGTTTGCGCGGCCCAATTTCTATCAATCGTCTTCGTAAATCCGTGATGTCTTGGCTAAAGGCGTTGTAGATGTTTTCAGAGGTAATGGTGAAGTTGTCGTTATCGAAGCGGGTGAATACCGGGGTGGGTGCCATTATGGACTCTGCCAGGGTGTGAACTCCCATAATTTCAGCAAATAGAAACGCATTATCTCCTATATCAACATCCCCTGTGAGGTACAGGGAGTTGTTATCCAAAGGCGCTATAGCTGAAGTAAACTCGCTGTAGTTAAAGCGATCTTCGCTAATCCAGTCTTGGTAATCCCCTGTTATGGTATTAGTAATGACAGTGCTATCACTCAGTGCAATAAATCCTCCGGGAATTGCTGATGAGCGCTGATCCAGGCCACCGTTGGGGCGGCTATCGGCTGAATCGGAGACACTGCGATCGCGGCTCATCACCGCCTCTTGCTGGTATTGAGCCAAGCTTAACAGTAAGTGACTTCTGTCCCCCTGCCACCCCCAGGTTAAGTGATGGGATTTCGTTTGCCGGTCGTTCTCTTGGGATTGGCCGTAGTAACTACTTGTTTTTAGACCTTCAAAATCGCGTTGTAAGATGATGTTTACTACGCCGGCAATTGCGTCTGAGCCGTAAATTGCAAATGCCCCATCCTTCAGAATTTCTATCCGTTCAACCATAGGCAAAGGTATGGAGTTAAGATCCGTGGCCTCCCCTTTAAATCCGTCACTGATAATACGTCGACCGTTTAAGAGGACGAGCGTATTACTGGCGGGTAGACCGCGCAAGGAGACAGTTGCCGTGCCGTCTCCCTCTTGGCTGACCGAGGTGCTGGTGAAGTTGCCAGAGATTGCTGGCAGGAATTTTAGCAAGTCGGCGACTGTTTGAGCCCCTGTCATCTCCAATTGCTTGCGGGTGAGTGCGTCGACAGGCGGATACCTATCCAGATGGGAGTGATGTAAATGACTGCCGGTGAGACGCTGCCCAGTAACAGTGACCTCCTCAGTAGAGTGGATGCTGGGTTTTACTGCGGAGTGTTTTCTCTTATCGGCTGTGATGACAGCGACAGAGGTCGGGCTTATACGCTCGTATTTGAACGGTAATTCGAATAACAACTGCTGCAAGGCAGCCTCAAATTGACCGCTGTCACTGCGCAGGGTCTGCTCCGCTAGTACATAATGAGAGGCAGCGGAAGCCTCCACCAACACCGAAATATTACACTGCTGTCCCAAGAATATAAGGGCTTGGGACAGGGTGCCCGCGGGCAGTTGAATGCTGGGCCTGGGACACAGGGCGGCGGCTGTCCCAAAAGAGGGCAACAGAAGCGCTAAAGTGAGTAAGGCCCAGTACTTTACTGTCAAAAGTATGCGCATTTTTACAGGTCCGGAGCCGAAATATCCCCGGATACTTTTATTGCTATTGTGGATTTATGAGCAGAATATTGAAGCGCGCACAATAAATAACCGCCAGGGGGTGGTTATAACCTACTTGTGCTTGGGAGACAAGATAGTCAGGTTGGAATTAGTACGATCCTGCTGCAGATGTAACACAGTTGCTATGGCTTCCAGAGTGTTGTCCGGGTCGGATACGGCGAAGGTGCCGGATACCAGTCGCCCTTCCACTTGTGGGGTGGCAACTGCTGGTACCTTGAGATAGCGATTCAGTTCCAGCAGGGCCTCCTTTAGTGGGGTTTTTTCGAAAACCAGGA
Source organism: Microbulbifer sp. 2205BS26-8 (assembly GCF_030731025.1). NCBI lineage: Bacteria > Pseudomonadati > Pseudomonadota > Gammaproteobacteria > Cellvibrionales > Microbulbiferaceae > Microbulbifer > Microbulbifer sp. 2205BS26-8. The sequence continues at coordinate 10,880 of NZ_JAVAMR010000011.1, forward strand.
GACCACGAGTCCAATCTTTCGCCTCCTCTAAAGAGGTGCGGCGGACATCGCTCAAGCCGCGCTTGAAGACGCTGACCTTTTGATTTTTGCCCAATTTAACGGATTCTGGTGCGAGCCCTGGAGCGCTATCCGCCTCGCTCACAGAAACCGTTCCCTCAGTAACAGACACCCGGGTGCTTTTCGGATTGAGTTCAACATTAAACTCTGTTCCAAGTACGCGGATTTTGGCACTACCGGCAGCAACAGAAAATGGGCGGGCAGTCTGTCTGGCAACTTCGAAGAAGGCCTCGCCGCGAACCAGCTGGGTACGCCTTTCCTCACGGCTGTAGTTTACGTGCAGTTCGCTATTGGAATTCAGCTTTATTTCAGAGCCATCGCTAAGGTTAACGGTGCGAATTTCACCGGTTTGGGTGATAAAGACCAGTGCATTGGGCTTCTCCGAGTCCATCCACTGAAAACCGATCCAGGCCGCAAATAATACAGTACAGGTTGCCAGTCCTCCGCTCAGGATCCACTGGGGCAAGTCCCAAACGCCACGTTTGGGCACTTTGTTGGCAGGTGTCTCCATGGAGGGACTTACTTTTGCGAACTCGCGCCTGGTTGCAGAGGGTTCGCTTTTGGGGAGGAGCTGATCTAATGGCATATAGGAAAGAGCGCCGAGATCGCCCCACAACGCTGTAATGTCCTGGAAGGCGCAGCGGTTTTTCTCAGACATAGATAACCATGCCGCAAAGTCGCGCTTTTCTTTAGGGCTCATGGCGTCAGAGCGTAAACGCGCAACCCAAGCGCAAGCCTGATCCAGGCTCTCTTCGCAGGTTACCTGCCGTGCGTTGGTATTCATGCTTACTCCAGTGCCTTGAGTCTGTTGTTTAACTGGGATATCGGCAGTTAAACTGAGTGTGTCTTACACGAATTATCCCAATTTGTGAGACGTTAACAATACATGTGCTGCTTGTGTAAAACTTTTTACTACTTTCATCACAGTTGACAGCAGGTAATTTTCACCGCGTTCGCGCTGAGACTGATTTATTGCCCTGGCCTCCAATGACGAGCGCCATCCCTGAATGCTAAGACGGCCGAGTAGATGCCTCCCTCAACTAAATTTGAAGAAGACACTGGCGATCAGCCCTACAACCCGGTGGGATATCCGGTTACTGTGGCTTCCGGAGACGTCACTGCCACTGGCCCCAGGTCGATACGGGACCTTTTATACAAGCCGTCCCAGCTATCGCGTCAATTGTACAAGGGTGGCAATGGCTGTCGTTAGAGCCCGTTATGGTTGCCGTGTCAATAGGGGTTCCAAACAACCTTTCGCCGGCAGGCTTTGAGGGCCTGCAGGATATATTTTTCAACACTGCTCACGGAAATGTTCATTTCCCGGGCAATCTCACTGTACGATAGTCCGCGGGCTCTGTGCAAAAGAAATGCCTGGCGGCACTTGACTGGCAGCTTGTCCATGGTTTCGTAGATGGACTGAAGTTGCTGGCGAGCGGCGAGCACCCGCTCCGGGGACTGGTGGTCGATATGCTCAGCGCTGTCGGACCCGCCATCCACGGGAAGCTGCTGGCTAATATAATCGACGTGCAGTTTGCCCCGGCGCAGCTGATCGACTGCGAGGTTGTTGGCAATCTGGTAAAGATAGGCCCGGGGATTATCCAGTTCCTTCTCGTCACTGAGCTTTTGCAGGCGCAGGTAAGCGTGCTGGGTGATGTCTTCGGCGTCCTCAGGGCTTTTCACGATACGTGCTACAAAGCGCAGCAGAGCTTGGCCGTGATCGGCAAATAGCCTTTCCAGAAGAAGCTTCCTGGCCTTATTCATTACCTGTTGCGTTCCCCGTACCAAGCTTGCCGTAGATAGTTATGATCTGATTGTTATAAGTGCCAGCTGGCGCATAGTTATATCATAAGCCTTGGCTTGGCGACGAGTGGCGCGATAGGCCTAATTGGACTGGTGTCCGGTATCCGCTATGCGTCGCCGTCTATGCCGGTATAATGGCGCCCGCGCCGGTGGCGCGTGAGAGATGATTTTCAGAGAGAGTCGAGCACCGGAGACTGGATGAGCTATCAAGTATTGGCGCGCAAATGGCGTCCGCGGCTGTTTCGGGAAATGGTAGGGCAGAAGCATGTGCTCCAGGCCCTGATCAATGCTCTGGACAGCGGCCGGTTGCATCATGCCTATCTGTTTGCCGGTACCCGGGGGGTGGGTAAGACCACCATAGCGCGGATTTTAGCCAAGTGTCTGAACTGTGAAGAAGGTGTTAGCTCAGAGCCCTGTGGACACTGCAACGCCTGTACAGGGATTGCCGATGGCCGCTTTGTCGACCTGATCGAAGTGGATGCTGCGTCGCGCACCAAGGTGGAGGATACCCGTGAGCTACTGGAAAACGTCCAGTACGCTCCGACCACAGGGCGCTACAAGGTCTATCTGATCGACGAAGTGCACATGCTGTCAAACAGTTCCTTTAACGCCCTGTTGAAAACCCTGGAAGAGCCGCCACCCCATGTTAAGTTTCTATTGGCTACAACAGATCCGCAAAAGCTCCCGGTAACCGTATTGTCCCGCTGCTTGCAGTTCAACTTGAAGAATATGAGCCCGGAGCGGATTGTCGAGCATCTACGGTTCGTCCTGGAGCAGGAAAGGGTGCCCTTTGAAATGGAAGCGCTCTGGCATCTGGGGCGCGCTGCCGATGGCAGTATGCGCGATGGTATGAGCCTTACCGATCAGGCGATTGCCTTCGGTGGCGGCAAGATCAGTGAGGCGGAGGTGCGGGACATGCTCGGTAGTATTGATACCGGGCTTGTATGGCGGCTGCTAAGCGCCCTGGCTGACGAGGATGCCACTGCGTTGTTTGCTACTGTAGGAGAGCTTGCTCAACAGGCTCCGGACTACAGTGCCGCTCTGGCTGAACTTGCCGATACCCTGCATCGCCTGGCGGTTGCCCAGGTATTGCCCCAGTCGGTGGGTAACGCCCAAGGGAACGGGGAGCAGCTGAGAGCGCTTGTAAGGCGTCTAGCGCCGGAAAATATACAGCTCTTTTACCAGATGGCTCTGCTCGCCCGGCGCGATTTGCCTTTTGCGCCAAACCCGCGCAGTGGTTTTGAGATGGCTCTGCTGCGTATGCTGGCATTCCGCCCACAGGGCGTGGCGGATATTCCCCGGGTTGCTCTGCCCGACGCTTCCGGGGGGACGCAGGCCCACATTGTACAAGGTGAGTCGCCGGTTGATGAGCAGGGGGTGCCTGGGGGAAAAAAGCCTGATGTAGTATCGCAGCAACTCGATGTGGCGGCCACTATCAACCCCGAATTGTCGGATAAGGGCGAACAGGGCGATCCAAATCGTCACCCGGCGCCGGAAACTGTACAGGGGCCCCTCTTCCGGCCTGAAGTTGAGGTGCGTGGGTCCCAGCCTGGAGTCGTTGGGGGGGAACGGGGGACAAAAGGGGGGCGGCAGGAGGCCGCACCGGAAGAGCAGGCCTCGACGCCCGCGGCGCAGGCTCCGCAGGAAACCGTTTTGGCAGAACTGCGCCAGCGGGTAGCAGAGGTGGAGTCATCGCCTGCACCACAGCGGCAACAGGTGGCCAGTGCAGATGCACCCAAGGCCCATCTCGATGCTCTGACACCGGGCAGTTGGCCGGTTTTATACCGGCAGTTGGGAATCAGCGGCATACTGCACTCCATCGCCCAACATCTCGAGCTTGTGGGCCTGCGGGACCATATACTCTCTTTTACCCTGGATGAATCCTACAGCAGTCTCTACGACGAGGTGCACCAGCGACGCCTGGGGGATCTGCTCGGAGATTTTTTCCAGCGGCCGGTTGTAGTGCAGATTCAGGTGGGGCAGATAGGGGGCAATACCCCCGCACGCCTGGCAGCCGCTACTCGGGAAACTCGTGTGGCCGCGGCCCGTGAGGCATTGCATGCTGACCCACTGGTCCGGGAACTACAGACAGAATTGAGCGCAGAGCTGCTGCCGGATTCCATCGAGTCTCTGGTTGGGACAGAGGATTAGCCCGGCAAGGTATGCTGGTGGGCGTGGTTTTCCTGAATTCGGATTTGCTTGTGGCCTGTGGCGGCACATTTCCGTGCCGGGTTTACGGGATTTGTTTTGACTGTCCGGTGATATCCCGGGCAGCCACATCACAGAGATAGAGGTTATCTATGAAAGGTTTGGGCGATTTGATGCAGCAGGCCCAGAAACTGCAGGCCGATATGCAGGAAAAAATGCAAAAGCTGCAACAGGAGTTAAATGAACTGCGGGTGTGTGGCGAATCCGGTGCCGGTATGGTCACAGTCACAATGAATGGGCGCCACGATGTCACCTCGGTGCATATCGACCCGTCCCTGCTCACTGAAGATAAGGAAATGCTAGAGGATCTGCTCGCTGCAGCAGTCAACGATGCAGTGCGCCGGGCAGAGGAGAAAGCCCAGGAACTGCAAAAGCAACGAGTGGGTGATCTCGCCTCTGGCATCAATCTGCCGGAAGGTTTCAAATTCCCGTTTTAAGGGGTGAATACCCGCCGTTTTGGAATACTATGTTTAGTCCCCTGATCGAAGAGTTGATTCGCGCACTACGCTGCCTGCCCAGTGTGGGGCCCAAATCGGCACAGCGCATGGCCATGCACCTGCTGGAGAAAGACCCCGACGCTGCGGTACTGCTGGCACGCAGCTTGACCCAGGCCGTGGAAAAGGTCGGCCGTTGTAACCAGTGCCGCATTTTGACGGAGGAAGTGGTTTGCGCTCTATGCAATAACAGTCGCCGCGAGCAGGCTTTCCTCTGTGTGGTGGAAACCCCGGCAGATGTGCTGGCGATAGAACAGGCCGGCAATTACCACGGTCGCTATTTTGTGTTGCACGGGCATCTTTCCCCCATCGATGGTATCGGCCCTGAGGACCTGGGGATCAGCCTACTGGAGCAGCGGCTTGCCAATGAGCCCCTGCAGGAACTGATTGTCGCCACCAATCCCACGGTAGAGGGGGAGGCGACAGCCCATTATATTGCAGAGTGCGCCAGGGCGCACGGCGTTGCCGTGAGTCGTATTGCCCATGGGGTGCCTATTGGCGGGGAACTCGAATATATCGATGGCGGCACTCTGGCACACGCCTTTCACAGCCGAACGGCCTTCTTTCCGGCGGCTGAGTAATGACGATGATCGATATGGATGCCACTCCGCGCTGGGTGGATACCAAGACACAGTTAGCAGATTTGTGTGATGTTTGGCGCCATCAGCGCGCCGTGGCGCTGGATACCGAATTTATGCGCAGCCGTACTTTCTACCCCCAACCTGCCCTGGTGCAGATAGGGGACGGAAAGCACTGTTACCTCATTGACAATCTGGCCATCGATGACTTGCAACCTCTGCGAGACTTGTTGCTGCATACTGCTGTTACCAAGATCATGCACAGTTGCAGCGAGGACTTGGAGACTCTGGAGCGCCTGCTGGGCGTGATTCCCGAGCCCATTTTCGATACCCAGATAGCTGCGGCGATGAGTGGTATGCATGCAAGCCTGGGATATGCTGCCGCTGTGCGTTCACTGTTGAATGTCGAGCTGCCAAAAAGCGAGACGCGCTCCGACTGGTTGCAACGCCCTTTGAGTGATGCGCAGAAAAAGTATGCGGCACTGGATGTGGCCTGGTTGCCGGCACTTTACGTTGCGCTGAGCAAACGCTTGCGTGAGCGGGGTCGACTGGAGTGGCTGCAGGAGGACTGTGCTGCCCTGGTTGCAGCAGCGCGCAACCCGCAGCCTCCAGAGCTCTACTACCAAAAGGTGAAAGGAGCCTGGCGTCTGCGCGGCAAACAGCTTGCCGCGCTGCAGGACCTGTGTGCCTGGCGCGAACGCGAAGCGCGCGCGCTCGATATGCCGCGTAATCACCTGCTCAAGGAAAGTCTCTGTATGGCCCTGGCCCAGCAGATGCCGCGACATAAGGGGGCACTGAGTCAGCTTGGTTTGGAGGGACGAGTACTGCGTCAACACGGTGATACATTGCTGCAAATCACCTCCCGGTCGATCCAGCGACAGGAAACACCGCCATGTCTGCCCCAGCCGCTCAACCGGCAGCAGGGAGAGATTTTCAAACAACTGCGCCGGCAGCTTGCAGCCATTGCTGCGCGCGAAACCTTGCCTTCTGAAATTCTGATACGTAAAAAGGAGCTGGAAGCGCTGGTGCAGGCCAGCAGCCCCGAGTTGCGGGGGCGACTGCGTGGCTGGCGGGCTGAAATCATTGGCTGTCCACTACTGAAACTGCTGCGACAACTGCGCGAAGAGGAAATACAGTGAAAGTGTTATGCGATATCTATCGCAGCGCAAAGAAAGAGGAAATGTATCTGTATGTCGACAAGCGCGCAGGGATTGAGCGGATACCGGGAAATTTACTGGAGCTGTTTGGCAGCCCCCGACATGTGACAACTCTGTTGATAACGCCAGACCGGAACCTGGCGCGCGCAGATGCCGACAAGGTTTTGCGGGAACTCCACAAGTGCGGCTACTACCTGCAGATGCCCCCTGTTGCAGACTCGGAGATGCATCGGATCGCACTGAAAAACAGCAAGCTGCAATACTGAGGCAAAACGGTGACAGAAAAACCTTTCTGGCAGCGGAAATCGCTCGAACAGATGAGTGAGCCCGAATGGGAAGCACTGTGTGATGGTTGCGGTCGCTGCTGCTTGCGCAGTTTCGAGGATGAGGAGACAGGGATGGTATACAGCACCAATTTCGCTTGCCATCTGCTGGATACCCGAACGTGTCGCTGCAGGTATTACAGCCGTCGAAAGACACTTGTGCCGGAGTGTAGCCAGTTGAGGGTGCAGGATATTAAAGCGTTCCGCTGGTTGCCGATTACTTGCGCCTACCGCTGCCTGGCGGAAGGGCGTGGGCTGCCGGATTGGCATCCCCTGATTACCGGGGATGTGGAATCGGTACACAGGGCTGGGGTGTCGGTACGGGATTGTGTGATCAGTGAGGCGCTGGTGCACCCGGAGGATATGGAAGCGCATATTGTTACCTGGGTGCAGACCGGTGAGTGATAGGCTGCCGCGGAATGTCTCGGAGTGCAGCGAAAATCAGAGCGAATAACACATGTCAGAAGATTTTCAATACGCCTGGATGGTTTATGCTGTTGCAACACTGGTTGTGCTGCTGGCAGGTTGGTGGTTTATGCGCAGTTGGCACTGGAGCTGGTTGCGTCGTACCCTGCTGCTGGTTGCTGCGGCAGTATTGCTGGTACCGGCCAGGACACCGAGTGCAGAATTGGTGGCTATGCCCGCACTGCCCTTATTTGTGTACCAGACACTGTTTGAAGAGCATGGTGCGGCGCCGGAAGTCACAGCTAATCTGGTGTTTGCTGCCGGTGGGGCCCTGGCTGTTATGGTCATTTGGGGGATTGTCACTCTGTTGTTGAAGTATCGCCGCGAGCGCCGCAGTCGCTTTGATGAAGATCCCTACTTCAACGAGCAGTGACGGCGCTCTAGGCTGATGTCCCAACAGCATTGGTAGCAGGCTGTGGGGATATCTTTTCCCAACAGATGTTATGGGGTGTTGAGCTTTTCCCAGGCTGCTGGAACCCCGGACATGAGCTGACCTCCACTCTGTATCAAAGGCGTCCCTTCCTTTCTCGTTGGCCGCTGTCGCTGTTAGCAGCTGCTATATCTATTAGGCTGCTTCCGTGCTTGGCGTGAGGCCAAACGTACCGACAAAGTGTCACAATTGAGTAAGGCATGTTGGGGTAATTCCCGGGAAATCGCTATCTTTATTATTAGCGGGTACTTTTAGGTGCAGCCCAGTCAGTTTTTGCCAATATATTCAGCTGATGGATGCACAGCAAGACTGCCGGCAGGGCGCCTTTGGCGTGTGTATTTCCCGCTGTCGCAAATGAGCGGTGACCCCCTAGATGGCTGAGGAACTCTGATGCTCGATCACCTGCTTATTCTCACCGCGGTCATGCTGGTTTCGGGTATTCTCGGTGGACTGGTGAATTACTATCAGATGTTATTTACCGAAGAGGACCCCGCCGGCCTTGCCCGCTGCCTGATTTTGGGCCTCTGTGGCGCGCTCTTGGTGCCTATTTTTCTCAAGTTTACCCAGAGTGACCTGCTCATTGAGATTCAGGGTGACCCGTCGCGTTTATTGCTCTTTACCGGCTACTGCCTGCTGGCTGCTATTGCCTCGCGCATGTTTGTATTTAATGCTGCGCGCCGGCAATTGCATGATGCCAGTATCGCGCGGGCACGGGTGGAACATCTGGAGCAGGAGTTGCGCACCATGCAACTGGAGATGATGCCGCTGCTGGAGTATGAGATCGAGGGGGACCCAGAGCGAGGTCCGGCACTCGACTTCAATCAGATCCGCAAGCTGGACGATAATGCCCTGCAGGTACTCAGCCAGCTTAACGGAGGCGAGTGTGTATTCCGCTCACTGTCCGGCATGGTAAAGGACAGCGGTATGGAGACCAATACCATTGCCCGCGCCCTGAGCAGCCTGTTGGTTCTGGAAATGGTAGGCAAGATACACAGTCACCTGGGTATCCGCTGGTATATCACCGGCAAGGGGCGCCAGGTGGTACACCGCCGCAGTACCCAGACGGCCTGATCTCCTACCTATCTTCCCTTTCCCAGTCCCGCCTACTCGGGCTGGTCATTCAATTTGATCGTTCCCGCCTCGCTTCCCGGCCTGTTGATCAATTATCATTCGCTAAGTCAGACAGACAGCGGCGAATACAGGATTGGAATTGCAATGAAATTTACCGGTACTGATAGCTATGTGGCTACCGAAGACTTGCAGATGGCGGTCAATGCGGCAGTCACTCTTCAACGCCCCCTGTTGATCAAGGGAGAGCCGGGCACAGGCAAGACACTGCTGGCAGAGCAGGTAGCACAGAGTCTCGGACTGAAGCTGATCCAGTGGCATATTAAGTCCACCACCAAGGCGCAGCAGGGACTGTATGAATACGATGCAGTGTCGCGCCTTCGCGATTCCCAACTGGGGGTGGACAAGGTGCACGATATTGGCAACTACATCAAGCGTGGCAAGTTGTGGGAGGCCTTTGCTGCTAAAGAGCGCGTGGTACTGCTGATTGATGAGATCGACAAGGCGGATATTGAATTTCCCAACGATCTGTTGGTGGAGCTGGACCGCATGGAGTTCTTTGTCTATGAAACTGGCGAAACGATCCGGGCCGAGCAGCGTCCCATCGTGATTATCACTTCCAACAATGAAAAAGAACTGCCGGATGCTTTCCTGCGCCGTTGTTTTTTCCACTACATCAGCTTTCCCAGTCGCGACACCATGCACAGAATTATCGATGTGCACTACCCGGGAATGAAAGGCCAGTTGGTGACAGAGGCCATGGATATTTTCTTCCAGTTGCGCGATGTGCCGGGCCTGAAGAAAAAGCCCTCAACTTCAGAGTTGATTGATTGGCTCAAGTTGCTGATGGCAGATGAGATTCCCGAGGAAGTACTGAGAGATCGCGATAACAGCAACGCCATTCCTCCACTCTACGGTGCTCTGCTGAAAAATGAGCAGGATGTCCATATGCTCGAGCGTCTGGCATTTATGGCGCGCCGCGAAAACCGGTAATTGTGCAACGTCATGTCATGAAACCGCAGAAGCGTATATTATTACCGACCCCACTCAAAGGGGCGAATCATGTTCAAAATTTTGGCCATGATGATTGCGAATTATTATGCTGATTGGCTTTTTCCTGAATTTGCGCCGCTATAAGCTGCCCGTGTCTATCACCGAGTTGCTGACACTGCTCGAGGCATTGCAACAGCGACTGGTATTCGCGGATATGGATGATTTTTATTGCCTCGCCCGCGTCTGCCTGGTGAAGGATGAAAAGTACTTCGACAAGTTTGATCGCGCTTTCGCTGCCTATTTCAAGAATCTGGACACCGTTGAGGCTCTCGTCGAGCGAGTGATCCCCGAGGAGTGGCTGCGGGCTGAATTCCTCAAGCAGCTCACGGAAGAGGAAAAAGCGAAAGTCCGGAGTCTGGGTGGATTGGAAAAACTGTTGGAGGAATTCAAAAAGCGCCTGGGGGAGCAGAAGAAGCGCCACAGTGGTGGCAACCGCTGGATCGGCACCGGCGGTACCAGCCCCTTCGGCAATAGTGGTTATCATCCCGGCGGAATCCGGGTCGGAGGCAAAGGGCGCCACCGCTCGGCATCCAAAGTATGGGAGAAACGACAGTTCAGGGACCTGGATGACAGCATTGGCCTGGGCACCCGCAATATTCAGGTGGCCCTGCGCAAGCTGCGCAAATTTGCCCGTACCGGTGCCGCTGAGGAGTTGGATCTGGACAACACCATCTCCTCTACTGCGCGCAATGGGGGTCTGCTGGATATCCAGATGGTGCCCGAACGGCACAACGCGATAAAAGTGCTGCTCTTTTTCGATGTGGGCGGCTCCATGGACCCCTATGTCAGGGTGTGTGAAGCGCTGTTCTCCGCTTGTCGTTCCGAGTTCAAGCACCTGGAATATTTTTACTTCCACAACTTTGTCTATGAACATGTGTGGAGAAACAACCAGCGGCGCTTCAGAGAAAACACTTCCCTGCTGGAAATACTGCGCACCTACGGCAAGGACTACAAGGTTATTTTTGTCGGGGATGCATCTATGGCTCCCTACGAAATTACCGGCCGCTACGGCAGCGTCGAACATATGAACGACGAGCCCGGTGCGGCCTGGATGGAGCGGGTCACCAGTACCTACGGTCATTTGATCTGGCTAAACCCGGTGGATGAAGCACACTGGCAGCACACGCCCAGCATTGGGATAACCCAGCGCCTGGTTGGTGGGCATATGTACCCGATGACCCTGGAGGGGCTGGACAGGGCGATTGCCTGCCTGGTGAAAGGGCGCTGAGCCTCCGGATATTTTTCTTTAGTGGTCATTGCCACTAAAATGCGTTGGCGGTACACCGTCGTGATCGGCGGTGATACGCAGTTCTTCCTTGGTGGTTTCTCCCACTGCGACGCGGATCTCTTCTGCACCGTGCATCCAATCCACCAGTTTCTCGCGAATGAGATACAGGATAACCCCCGCAACCATTGCAACCAGGGCCACGCCGCCAAAAGTAGCCAGAGGACCGGAAACCCCGACCAGCTTTCCGATTTCTGCAGCACCTTTGTTGGCAATGCCGATAAATGCAAACCAGAGGCCCATCATCAGGGATAAATAGCGCAGCGGCGCCAGTTTGGTGACTACTGAAAGCCCAATTGGTGACAGGCACAACTCGCCGATGGTATGGAATATGTAGGCAAAGACCAGCCACCAAATACTGGCTTTGACAGTCTCGGAATCGCCGATCTGCAGCCCTGCGCCGCACATGGACAAAAAGCCAATGCCGAGGAAAACCAGGCCCAGGCTGAATTTTGCTGGTGATCCGGGCTCCCGATCACCCATGCTTACCCAGATACTGGCCATCAATGGGGCCAGGATAATAATGAACACAGGATTGACCATCTGTAGCCAACTGGCGGGGATTTCCCAGCCAAACACGTTCAGGTTGGTGCGGTATTTGGCAAACAGATTCATGGAACCGGCAGCCTGTTCGAAGCCAGCCCAGAAAATAATGATAAAAACCCCCAGCACCAGAATCACCTTGATACGGTCTCGCTCCTCTTGGGTGAGAGGGCGGTGCCGATCGACTCTCTCCTCCTTTTTCTGGCCGAGAAGGGCGGAGGGTTCGATGCCGATTGCTCCAAGATAGCGTTTGGCCTGGGTCAATTGCAGTATCAGTCCCGCCAACATGCCGAGTCCCGCAACGAAAAATGCCAGTTGATAATCCACTTTCTCCCCGATCCAGCCCACGACGAGATAACCGAGAATGGAGCCCAGGTTGATGCCCATATAGAAAATGGTAAAAGCGGTGTCGCGACGGTGATCGCCCTCTTCGTAGAGATCCCCGACCAGGGTGGAGATATTTGGCTTGAAGAAACCATTGCCGATAATCAACAGTGCCAGGCCCAGCCACAACATATAAATCTCGCTACCTGCCGGCAGCCAGGCGTGGGGAAAGCCCAGGGAAAATTGTCCCAGCATCATCAGAGTGCCGCCAAACATAATGCAGCGGCGCTGGCCCCAACGGTTGTCCGCCATCCAACCACCGATAATGGGCGTCAGATACACCAGCATCGCATACCAGCCCAAGTAACTGAGGGCCTTGGATTGCAGTTCGGTCTCTGTGAGCTGCTCCCAGCCGAATACTGCGACGGTCGCAGTGGAGGTCAGGTAGAAGACGAAAATACCGCGCATGCCGTAGTAGCTGAGTCGTTCCCACATTTCAGTACCAAACAGCAGGTACAGGCCTTTGGGGTGGCCAAACAGCTGGCCGGCGCCGGCGGGGGGCTTGGGTTTGATCTCTTGCATACTACCGCTCGCAAGGGGTGAACTGCAGGTGCGATGGTGCCTTTGGAAATGTCGCTATCCGCTCCAGTATAGTTAAGCGTCACCAGGGGGGTTTTTAACCCTGCTTCCAACTGGGGGTATAATCCTGCGTTTGCCAATGCAGTACGAATCATGAGTCACAGCGAAGCGGAAAAAACACTGTGGGCACTGCAGGCCCGTATCTCCGCCTGTATGGGACGGGACCGCTACCCACTGCGGCGGACGGTTAAGCATGTGCGCCGACGCCTGGGAGAGGGCAAGCCGGTGGACCGCATGCTGCTCCAACTGGAGCAGCAGTTGCAGACATCTGAGGTGCTGGTGGAGGCGCGCCGACGCAAGCTGCCCGAGGTGCAGTGGCCGGAGACATTGCCGGTGGTGGCGCGACGCGAGGAAATTGCCGAGCTGATTGAGAAGCATCCGGTCGTGGTGGTCGCCGGTGAGACGGGTTCCGGGAAAACCACCCAGTTGCCAAAAATTTGTCTGTCCCTGGGGCGCGGTATCTACGGACAGATTGGCCATACCCAACCGCGCAGGATTGCTGCGCGCACCGTTGCCCATCGTATTGCCGAGGAACTGCAGCAACCACTGGGGGAGTCTGTTGGCTACCAGGTGCGTTTTACCGATCACAGCACGGAGCATACCCATGTGAAGCTGATGACTGACGGTATTTTACTGGCGGAAATCCAGCGCGACCCCTTGCTGAACCAATACGATACGCTGATTATTGATGAGGCCCATGAGCGCAGTCTGAATATCGACTTCCTGCTGGGTTATTTGAAAACCATTCTGCCCAAACGCCCCGACCTCAAACTGATTATCACCTCCGCCACCATCGATCTGGAAAAATTCTCCCGGCATTTTGGTGGTGCACCGATCATTGAGGTTTCCGGCCGTACCTATCCGGTGGACATTCACTATCGCCCCGTGACCGACAGTGACCTGGGGCTTAACGGGCAAGTGGTTGCTGCGGTGGAGGCGCTGTTGCACGAGGAAAAGTCCAGCCTCCGGCGCGGTGGTGACATTCTGGTCTTTATGAGCGGTGAGCGGGAAATCCGCGAGTGTGCCAAGGCCCTGCGGGATGCTCGGATCGCACAGCTGGAGGTTCTGCCCCTGTACGCCCGCCTGAGCCTGGCTGAGCAGGCTAGGGTGTTTCACGGCCATAAAGGTCGCCGGGTAGTGCTTGCCACCAATGTGGCGGAGACGTCCATCACTGTGCCGGGCATTCGCTATGTGATCGACCCGGGTACCGCCCGCATCAGTCGCTATAGCTATCGCAGCAAGATCCAGCGCCTGCCGGTGGAGCCGGTTTCCCAGGCCAGTGCCAATCAGCGCGCCGGTCGCTGTGGCCGTGTGAGCGCCGGTGTCTGCGTGCGTTTATATAAAGCGTGCGATTTGGAGCAGCGCCCGCAATTTACCGATGCGGAAATCCTGCGCACCAACCTGGCCGCGGTAATCCTTCAGATGCTGCAGCTGCGTATCGGGGATATCCGCGAATTTCCCTTTATCGATCCACCGGACCCGCGCCTGATCAATGATGGCTATAAGTTGCTGCAGGAGTTGCAGGCGGTGGATGCCGAGGGCAGGGTGACCAAGCTGGGTCGTGCCCTGTCGCAATTGCCACTGGACCCGCGCCTGGGTCGCATACTATTGGCTGGGGCGGAAAATGGCAGCGCGCGTGAAGTACTGATTATTGTCGCCGCCCTGGCCGTGCAGGACCCGCGCGAACGCCCGGCGGAGAAGCGCCAGGCCGCGGATGAGAAGCACCGTCAGTGGCAGCACGCGCAATCAGACTTTCTCTCTTTTGTGCAACTGTGGGATACCTTCGAGGCCCAGCGCCAGGCACTTAGCCAGAATCAGTTGCGCAAGTGGTGCCAGAAGAATTTTCTGTCCTGGCTGCGCATGCGCGAATGGAGAGACATCCACCATCAGTTGCGGGTGGCCTGTCGGGAACTGGAAGTGAAAGAAAATAAAGAGCCGGCGGAGTATGAGGCGGTGCACCGGGCCATAGTGACGGGTCTGCTTGGTAATATTGGCGCGCGGGATGAAAACAAAGAATTCAATGGTTGCCGCAATCGCCGCTACCATATTTTCCCCGGCTCCGGACAATTCAAAAAGCCACCGCCGTGGATAGTGGCTGCCCAGCTGCTGGAAACCAGTCGCCTGTTTGCCCATACGGTGGCAAAAATAGAGCCAGATTGGGCGTTGGCCGCAGCGCAGCACCTGGTAAAGCGCACCTATTTCGAACCCCACTACGATGTCCGTTCCGGTCAGGTGATGGCCTTTGAAAAGGTCTCCCTGTACGGTTTGGTCCTGGTGGAAAAGCGCCGTATCCCCTACGGTAAGCTGGATCCAAAAACTGCCCGTGCAGTATTCATTCGCCAGGCATTGGTGGAGCAGCGCTACCGCGGCAAGGGCCGCTTCTACAAGCACTACACAGATCTGCTGCAAACACTGGAGGGGTTGGAAGCCAAGTCCCGCCGTCGCGATATTTTGGTGGATGATGCAGTGATCTACCACTTTTTCGACGAGCGTATACCAGCAGCTATTGTCAACCTGGCCGGATTTGAGCACTGGCGCAAGAAAGCCGAATCCAGTGATCCACAGTTGCTGTTGATTCCCCGTGATCTCTTGATGCAGCAGAGTGCAGACCATGTGGGCGAGGTGCAATTCCCCGATGAACTGCAGGCTGGCGGTATTGTCTATCCGCTCAGCTATCACTTCGAGCCGGGCAGTGTGGATGACGGCGTCAGTATCCAGGTGCCAGTGTCCGCTTTGCACCAGGTACCAACGGCGCGCCTGTCTTGGCTGGTGCCGGGTATCCTGCGCGACAAATGCATCGCCCTGGTGAAGGCACTGCCCAAACAGTGGCGCAAGTCTTTTGTGCCGGTACCGGCGGCAGTAGACAAGGCCTTGCCGGCACTGCGTGCGGATAACACACCCCTGTGGCAGGCGCTGGCGCTGGCGCTGCAGCGGCAGACCGCCCAGCAACTGCCCGAGAGTGCCTGGGAATCCGCCGAAGGCGCCCTGGAGGACTATTACCGCTTCAATATCCAGGTTTTGGATGAGGCGGGCAAGCTGCTCGATCAGGACCGCGATCTCCCGGTGCTGCAGGCCCGTTATCGCGACCGGGTACAGCGGGGGCTGGCGAGTGCAAGTGATCGTTTTGAACGCACCGGCATCACCCGCTGGGATTTCGGCGAACTGCCGGAAACCTATACCCTCAATCAGGGTGGCCTTAAAGTGCGGGCCTATCCGGCCCTGGTGGAGGCGGGAGACAGTGTGTCCCTGAAGCTGCTGGATAACCTCGGTGAAGCACAGCGGGTGAGCCGCGCGGGTATCTGCCGTCTGGCCCTGTTGCACCTGCCCGAAAAGGTGAAATACCTGCGTAAGGAGCTGCTGCGCGGCCAGGAGTTGGGGCTTTCGGCCGCAGACCTGGGCAGGCGCGAGGAAGTGGCGGACGATATCCTCATGGCTGCCGTGCGCGAGGTTTTTTGGCCTAAAGAGCAGTGGCCGCGTACTGAAGCTGAATTCCTGTCTGCCCTGCGGGAGGATAGCGAATTCGTAGGGGTGGCCCGGGAAGTCGGGGACCTGCTGGTCAAGGCTCTGGCACTACTGATACCGCTGCGCAAGCAGATCAAGCAACAGAAAACCCTGGCAGTAGCCATGGCGGTGGGTGATATCCGGCAGCAACTGGCAGGGCTATTCTATCGCGGTTTCCTGTTCGATACCCCCCTGGCCTGGCTGCGCCAGTATGGCCGCTACCTGAAAGCGGTGGCCCTGCGCCTGGAGAAGGCCGAACGGGACCCCAATCGCGACCGCAAGTTGCAGGCGGAGTACCACACAGCTGCCGAGCCCTATAGCAGTCAGGAGGAAAGGCATTCGAGGAGGGCGCTGGCGGCTGTGGCTCCATTGGTGGAATACCGCTGGATGCTGGAGGAGTTTCGGGTTTCCCTGTTTGCCCAGAGTCTGAAAACGTTGATGCCCGTGTCTGTAAAGCGCCTCCACAGGGTCTGGGTGGAAATTGAACGAAAAGGATTGCCTGGTTGATGCCGACTCTCGGCAGGCGGTCACGAAAAAAATAGCGTATCGTGTAATATTCTGTCCGCCAGCCCGACAAAAACACAGAAAACAGGCTAAGCCCCTGACAGGGTGGGGTCAATTTCGCCGTTTTCGGGCTGGTCTTGTCACCTAACTTTTTTCTCCACGGCACTATACTAACGCGGGAGAAAAGAGAGTCTTGAGTGCTTTTTTATTACTTATGGTATTAGCTAGGAGATTCGTTATGAACAAGAAGCATCTTTCCCCGGTAGCGGCTGCCGTTGGCGCGGCGTTTATTGCCTCGGCAGCGATGAGTGTCTCTGCTGCCAGCAGTACTGCCAACCCGTTTGCCGCCCAGGATCTGACTTCCGGTTACAATCTGGCACTTGCCGATGAACACGGCGATAAAAAGAAGGAAGGTAAGTGCGGCGAGGGAAAAAAGAAAGAAGGTAAGTGCGGCGAGGGAAAAAAGAAAGAAGGTAAGTGTGGCGAAGGCAAGTGTGGCGAAGGTAAAAAGAAGAAAGAAGGGAAATGCGGTGAGGGTAAGTGTGGCGGCTAATTAGGCTGCCCACTCGTCCGGGGTAGAACCGCGCTTGTGTTTTGCCTCGGCACTCATTCTCTCTCTTGATACGGCAGTCAAAGCGGTCTCCTATGCCCTATTTCATTGCCGGACCTGACATACAGGTACTGTTTTTTGGTGCTGTGTGTATTCCAGGAGTTCGTCGCCGCTGCCCGGCCGATGGCGGCTCTGCCCTATTGACCCGGCAGCGCACCTGGTGGCTGGGTTAACAAGCAAACAACAGTGCGAGGCAAAAAGTGGTGCGCAAGTATCCAGTTGAAGGAGCCGGGCTCGGACTGCGTCGCTCGATGATGGGCGAGGTATTGCAATCCGGTGCAGTGGACTTCCTCGAAGTGGCTCCGGAAAACTGGATTGGTGTGGGTGGTCGCTACGGGCGGTGGTTTCGCGAATACACCGAGCGCTTTCCATTTATGCTGCATGGCCTGTCTCTGTCGATTGGGGCATCAGAGCCTCTGGATATGGAACTGGTTGGATCAATCAAGCAATTTATTCGTGAACACGGTATCCATTGTTACAGCGAACATCTCAGCTACTGTTCAGATCGGGGTCACCTTTACGACCTGCTGCCGATACCCTTTACCTCAGAAGCGGTGATGCACGTCGCCGAGCGCATTCGTATCGTGCAGGACGTGCTGGGGGAGCGGGTTGCGATGGAAAACGTTTCCTATTATGCAGCCCCGGGTCAGGAGATGAGCGAACTGGCTTTTCTCAAGGCGGTACTGGCGGAGGCAGACTGCGATCTTTTGCTGGACGTGAACAATATCTATGTGAATGCCATCAACCACCGTTACGATCCCCTCGAATTTCTGCGGGAACTTCCCACAAAAAGAGTGCGTTATATCCATGTTGCTGGTCACTATGATGAAGCGGATGACCTGAAAGTGGATACGCACGGCGCTCCAGTGATTGACCCCGTGTGGCAACTGCTGGACAAGGCCTATGAGATCCACGGTGTGCTACCGACCCTGCTGGAGCGCGATTTCAATATTCCGCCCCTGCCGCAATTGCTTGAAGAAGTGGGGCAGATCAAGACGATTCAGGCCGCTCATCTGATAGAAGAACACTATGTCCTCAGTAGCCGATAAGCCCTGCGGATTCCAGAGCCTGCAGAGGGAGTTTGCCGCTCATTTGCGCGCCCCGGATATCAATGCCCCGCCCGCGAACATTGAGGCGCGCAGACTGGCAATTTACCGTGACCTGATTTACAACAATATCGAATCCTTTATTGCGAGTGGTTTCCCGGTACTGCGCAGTTTGTACAGTGAGGAACGCTGGCACAATATGGTGCGCGATTTTATTCACCAGCATACGTCAACCAGTCCTTACTTTTTGCAGATTAGTGAAGAGTTCCTCTCCTACCTGCAGCATGAGCGCGACCAGCGGGAAGAAGATCCGCCTTTTTTGTCGGAGCTGGCCCACTACGAATGGGTGGAGTTGGCACTTGATGTCAATGTTGCAGAAATACCGCCCGGCTTGCGCCGAGCGGGCGATCTGCTCGAATCTGTGCCGGTGGTGTCGCCGCTGGTGTGGAGTCTCAGCTATCGATATCCCGTGCACCGTATCGGGCCGGCCTTTCAGCCCCAGGAGCCCCCGGAAACCCCTACCTTTTTGCTGGTGTACCGCGGGAGAGATGACAAGGTCCATTTTATGGAGATCAATGCTGTTACAGCTCGCCTGTTGCAGCTGGCCTCCGAGGAGGACGCCACAGGCGCGCAACTGTTGGCACAGATTGCCGGGGAATTGCCTCAAGTGGACAGTGGTTCCCTGCGCACATTTGGTGTCATGTTATTGCAGAAACTGCTGGACAATGGCGTTATCGCCGGCTTGAAAGCCTAGCGCTTGCCTGAAACTGGGGTATCGTTGACGAATCCCAGTAGCTGTGCCAGCGAGGGTGGCTTATGCTACGCGGGGCCATTAGAATCCTTGGCCTGTGTGTTTGATAGAAGAGGAGCGAGGTTTTGCTGGGACGTACAGCATTTTCGCCCGGGTTGATCGCTGCAATCCTGTCGATTTTTCCAGTGGCCGCTTTGGCACAAAATGACCCATTCGGGGCTGTGTCAGCGGATACCGCCATCGAAACCGGTATCAGTGGACAGCCGGATTCCACCGGGCAGACGAATAATGCGGGTGACAACAGTGGATCGCTGGAAGAAGAATACGGTTTTGATCCCGCGGACGAGTATGGTGATGCGGACGGTGCGGACTTTTCCCTGCGCGATCCCTGGGAGGGCTTCAACCGTGCCATATTTGTTTTTAACGATGGGGCTGATCGCTATGTGTTGAAACCCGCTGCGGTAAGTTATCGACAGATAACCCCGATATTTATGCAACACGGGATCAGCAATTTCTTCAGTAATCTGAGAGAGGTGAGCAATACGTTTAACAGTTTGCTTCAGGGCAAGTTGGGTCAGGCGGGTAATGATGCCGGTCGCTTCTTGATTAACAGCACGGTGGGTATTGTCGGTATTCTGGACGTAGCACAGTATATGGGGCTGGAAGAGGGCGATGGTGAAGACTTCGGCCAGACACTGGCAGTGTGGGGCGTACCCTCGGGACCCTACCTGGTCTTGCCATTACTGGGGCCCTCCACGGTGAGGGATACACCAGCGAGGGTGGTAGATTACTATACCAACCCAATTACCTACGTGGACCACGACCCCACCCGTTACACACTCAGGGCGACTGATATCATCCAGGACCGAGCCAGTCTGCTGGAAGCGGAATCCCTGTTACAGGGCGATCGCTATGTCTTGCTGCGCGACGCCTACCTACAGCGCCGGGATTTCCTGATCGTGGATGGCGAGGTCGACGTGGACAGTGAGGTCGAAGCTGCCGAAGCGATTGACGAGGCTGAAGTTGAGGAGTCCAGTGACTACTGATCACCCCGTAGTTACACCCGATCCCCCCAGGGCCACTGATGGCCAGACCGAGTAGTCTGTTAATGACTGAAGACGAGCAGGCCCGCGATTTTTTGCGCGGGGTGCTCTCCAAGCATGGTTTTCAGGTGACCCTGGCCTCTAACGGGCACGGGGGTATGGAGCAGTTTTCCCCGGGCCTTTTTCAACTGGTCGTGGTGGATCTCCAGTTGGCAGATATCAGCGGGCTGGAGGTTTTGCGTAAGGTCAAGCGATTATCGCCGGAAACGGCGGTGATCATGATCTCTGACAGCGTAGAAGTGGACGAAGTACTGCAGATCATTCGCCTGGGCGCCTGCGATTACTTCCACAAACCCATTGAGCAGGAAACCCTGATAGACCGGGCTATCTGCCGCATTTTCGAGGCAGAAAACCTCGCCCAGCAGAACCGGGAGTACCGACAGGCGCTGGAGTGTCGCAATCGGGAGTTATCTGATCATTTGGAGTTGCTTAGACGCGACCAGGAAGCGGGCCGCCTGTTGCAACAACACCTGCTGCCGCGCACGCCCTATCGCTACCCCGGTGGTGTTGAGGCTGCCTATTTTCTGATTCCCTCTCTGTATCTCAGTGGCGACTTTGTTGATTACGGTCTTTTCGGTGAGCGCTTTGTGGCTTTCTATCTGGTGGATGTGTCCGGGCATGGTGTTTCTTCGGCACTGGTCACCGCCTTGGTCAAGCACAGCATTATGCATTGCCTGCGCGAGCGGCCGCTGTTTACCCATCCCGAATTCCTCAATACAGACTTGCTTGA
Source organism: Microbulbifer sp. 2205BS26-8 (assembly GCF_030731025.1). NCBI lineage: Bacteria > Pseudomonadati > Pseudomonadota > Gammaproteobacteria > Cellvibrionales > Microbulbiferaceae > Microbulbifer > Microbulbifer sp. 2205BS26-8. The sequence goes on from NZ_JAVAMR010000011.1 coordinate 31,549, forward strand.
AATGCTCGAGCTGATAAATCGTGAGCTTTTATCCACACCCATGGGCAAGCATGCCAGCATGTTTGTCGGCGTGATCGATACAGCGGAGAATCAGTTACTCTATTCGGTAGCAGGCCAAATCCCCATGCCAGCTCTTGTCAGTGCCGGTGATGCCGAATGGCTGGCTGGCAAGGGGAGGCCTTTGGGAATCTTCGAACGGGGTGACTGGCAGGTTATGTGCGTTGAACTCCCGTCCAGCTGGCAACTGGTGGCCTGTTCCGACGGAGTGCTGGAGCTGCTTCAGGGAAATCTGCTGGAAAAAGAGGCGCGACTCTTGCAGCTGATCGAAGAGAGTGAGGGCGAACTGGAACAATTGCGCAAAAGTCTGAAAGTGGATACTTTTGGCGCCCTCCCAGACGATATTACTATCCTCACACTGGGGCACAAATAGGAACAGTATTTTTGTGACCAATAAGTCAATTTTCTAGCCGTAACCCCCTTGTCAGTCCGGGCAGCGGGGAGTAAGCTCCGCTCACTTTCTACACAAATTGGTATGAAGTGGCAGAATCGCCGAGGGCGATTGTGTTCTCTGCCAGTGAATTTTGCTATCCGCCAGCACATCGACTTTACTGTGCATACGGGTGAGCCGGGGGTTGTTATGCAGTCCGGGCATATCATGGTTGGAACCCACGAGGGTGTTTACATTATCAAGCTGATCGGCGATGTTCGGCTTGACCTCTGTACCAGTTTCGATAGCTTTACCGAAGATATGATCGGGCAGGATGATTTTGTCGGGGTGGCTTTTGATTTACACGAAGCGCACGGAATCGACAGCACCACCCTGGGTTTGATCGCCAAGATTGCAATCTGCACACTGGAACGGGGGTGTCAAAAACCTCTGGTGTTTTGTTCGGACCAGGGCATCCGACACCTGTTTGATGCAATGGGTTTCAATGCGTTGGTGGAAATCAGCGATGAGCAGTATGAACCCTCCGCGCAAACCATTCCTTTGGAGTGCAGGATCCCGAGTGAGCATGCGGCGCGGGAGAAGGTATTGGAGGCCCACCGCGTATTGATGAGCATGAATGAACGTAACGCGGAGACATTTCACGACCTGGTACATACCCTGGAGCAGGAGTGTGAACGGCTCGGCAACACTTCCACACATCCGCAGTGATCTTGCAAAAGCCGGCTGGATCCTGTCGGGCCCATGCTGCAATTCAGTCAGTCTTTCCTCATATCCCGAGCTTCGGCCCGCGCTTTGGTAAATAGCCCATGGGGCAGGTAGATCAGTTCGGAAACCCGACGAATCAGGTACTCCTCGAAGGCTTCGATGACATTGTCGGAAAAGGCCACCTGCCACATCTGAAGCACCAGCAGGTACTTGTCCCGCTCGCTGAACTGATCGTTTACCGCCTGGGTAAATTCAAATAGCGAGGTGGACTGATCCCTCTTCGCTATGGCTTCATCGATAATGACGTTAGCACTGTCGGCATCCAGCGCGTAATGCTGGCGCAACAGTTGGGTAAGGGTGTCGCGCTCGCGCTGTTCCAGCTCCTGATCAACAGTGGCCACCTCAACCAGAAGTGCAGCACTGATCATGCGCATGTCTACTGTACTGTGCGTTTCTACATCGGCACTGCTGCCAATCTGTTTAAACAACTTACGGATTTGTTGCAGCATCGGTTTTCTGGTGTCCTATTACTTGGCTCTGTAACAGCATTTCAAGGCGCTGCTGATCTTTGGCAAAATTGCGAATACCTTGGGCGAGTTTTTCTGTCGCCATGGTGTCACTGTTTAGCTGGTAGCGGAATTCCGCCTCGCTCAGTTTTCGGGTGGGGCGCGGCTGAGGCTGGATATTGGTGGGCAGTCCGCTTTCAAGTTTCCCTGTATTCTCCTCCAATGCCTGCAGCAATTGAGGACTGATGGTCAAGCGGTCGCAACCGGCCAGGGCTTCAATCTCTCCGCTGTTGCGAAAGCTCGCGCCCATCACGATGGTATCGTAGTCGCGGGACTTGTAGTAGTGGTAAATGTTGCGCACCGAGACAACTCCGGGGTCCTCTTCCCCAGGGTATGCCTTGCGTTCCCCGTTGGCCAGATGCCAGTCCAGTATGCGGCCCACAAAGGGAGATATCAAACTGGTATTCGCCTCGGCGCAGGCGATAGCCTGACACAGACTAAACAGCAAAGTTAGGTTGCAGCGGATATCCTCGCGTTCCAGTATTTCCGCCGCAGCTATACCTTCCCAGGTGGCGGCGATTTTTATCAAAACCCGCTCTCGTGGTACCCCCACACGCTCGTAGAGGGTGGCGAGGTGGCGCGCATAGTCGATGGTAGCACGGGTATCAAAGGAGAGGCGCGCGTCCACCTCTGTGGAAACCACGCCCGGAACCAGCTGTAAGATCTCTGCTCCGATATCCACGGCCAGCTTAATGGCGGCCAGCCGTGCGGTTTCAGCCGGGTTTTTGTGCCCCTGGTGACGTTGCACCCAGTTCAGAGAATCACCGATAAGCCCCTTGTACTGTGGAAGCTGGGCAGCCTTGTACAGCAGGGAAGGGTTGGTGGTGGCATCTTGGGGCCGATATCGGCGAATGGCCTCAATGTCGCCGGTATCGGCCACAACCTGACTGCGTTTTTTGAGCTGTTCCAGTTTATTCATCGCATTTCCCTTGTTTGTTGATCAGCCTCCCCTTGCAACAGTGCCAACTGTTGGCCGCAAAGACTATATGGCATGGGCGACCAGTGCCAAAGCCTCGGACACGACTTCCGTTCCAGCTCCTTTCCTGTGGGCATTTTCGCTGAGGTGCCGCCGAAAACGTTTTGCGCCTGGCAGGCCCTGAAAGAGTCCGAGCATATGGCGGGTAATATAATTGAGTCGCTGGCCGCGGCCCAGTTCCCGTTCGATATAGGGCAGAATCTGCTCGACGACTTGGGTTGCATTTGGCCCCGCTTTTTCCCCAAACAGTTGCTTGTCTACTCGTGCCAATAAAGTGGGATTTTGGTAGGCGGCGCGTCCCAGCATCACACCATCTACGTATTGTAAATGGTGCTGGCATGCTTCCAGGGACTGGATACCACCGTTGATGATAACCTGCAAATCCGGGTAGTCCTTTTTCAGTTGATAGACTAAATCGTAATTCAGTGGGGGTATCTCCCGGTTCTCCTTGGGGCTCAGACCACGCAGCCAGGCTTTGCGGGCATGCACGATAAAGGTGTTGATACCCACCGCCGCCTGGGCTTCCACAAAGCGGGCCAGGCCAACGTAGTCTTCCATATCGTCTATCCCGATACGGTGCTTTACTGTCACGGGAATAGAGACGGCTGCGCGCATAGCGGCGAGCCCGGTCGCCACCGCACCCGGCTCTGCCATGAGGCTGGCGCCAAACCTGCCGGACTGGACCCGGTCACTGGGGCAGCCACAATTGAGATTGATTTCGGAATAACCCCGCCCCTCGGCGATACGGGCACACTCCGCCAGTTCTCGGGGGTCGCTGCCGCCAAGTTGCAAGGCCAGGGGTTGTTCAGCAACATCAAACTGTAGATGCCGCTCCCGGTCACCGTGCAGTATTGCGCCGGTGGTGACCATTTCGGTGTAGAGACGCGCGCGCTTGCTGAGCAGGCGCCACAGATACCTGCAATGGCGGTCACTCCACTCCAAAAGTGGCGCAGTGCAGAAGCGGTGGGAGTTGAATTCAGTCATAACTGCATGATTTTAAAGAGTTTTTTAAAATCTAAGCTGAAGCCTCAAGGTTGCCAAAGGCGTCTATAGTCCCATTGTATCCTGTCCTCTATATTTGTCGATTGGCAACTGAATCACCCCGGGTTTCTCGAGTTATTGTCAATTCTGGTGTTCAACAGGCTTGATCATGCAGCGCTTTGGTCAACGGTTGATACCTCTTCTCCATCTTTGAATTTCACTCCGGTGATGACCTTGGCAAGGTAGTCAAAGCCCCGGAGCTTTTCGACCTGTAAACTCAACAACGGTATTCTTATTCATAGCGGCGTATTCCTGATTGGTTTCATTGTTTGGCGACAACAAATCAACCAGATACGCTGCTTTCTTTCAAACACTTAAACACCAGATTCGGTTATAACTCGCATAACGATGGTGTGCCTGCCGCAAAGGCGGAAGAAAAACTTAACTTACTGTCCGGAAATAGTTGACCACTATACTTCAGTTGGTAGGCTCCCATCCCGCCATACTGCTTACGCCTGCGATAGAACGTCTGCTCAGTTATTTGCATCTGACGTATCGCATTCAAACGCGACATTCCCTGACCGCAGAGCACCTCAATCTGCTGCAACTTCGTGACAATTTTTTCCGGCTTATAATGTTTGATTCCCATGTTTAGTCCTCCGTCTCCTAATTATACGGGTGGACCACTTCAAGGGGGGAGGACCACTTCTGTTATTGGTTTCGTAAATGCTGTTTAGGTTATAGATGCTGCAGGTTGTTGTGGTGGATTTTCTTGCAGTTGAGTAGCATAAGGCTCTTCAATAGCTTGCCAGCTGTTGAGTCCAAATGGTGAGTCACAATGGTCGCAATAACACCTGGCACTGTAGCGCTGTTTTATGCATGACTCTAATGTTGGGCTGAGCTTTTTTCATAGTTTTGATGCTGCCATTAATGGTAGATCTACTATTGAGAAGATGGGCTCCAGCTAGGGTAGAGAGCGTAACAGGTGCACTTGCGCAAGTGCCCATCACCAGGCTTGGAAGTACGCTCTGGCGCTGTGGACATAAGCAGCCTGGAGCTCCGGTTAATGGTTACCTGCCGGGAGAACGTCACTGAGTGTCGCCTAAAGCTTCAACTCGATTGAATTCTTTGCAAAAAACACATACCGTAGGCCTGCTGCCCTAGCGCCCAGCCGCCTCAATGGCGCAAGACCTCAATGGCGCAAGACCTCAATGGCGCAAGACCTCAATGGCGCAAGACCTCAATGGCGCAAGACCTCAATGGCGCAAGACCTCAATGGCGCAAGACCTCAATGGCACAAGAAAAGAATAATAAATAGATAACCAATACCGCTACGATCATTTTTTATCCCGCGAAACGCCCCATATCGGGAGCGCTCGCAGGTAATCCATACACAAATAAACCAAAAAAGAAGGACCCATCATGACCGCGTAAATGATAGAAAAACGCCACCCCCCGGTGCTAGTAACACCGAGAGATGGCTAACCCCAATAGATAACAGAACTATCTAGCGAGGCTGTCTTGAATGATACGCCATACACTCGTTCGTCTTCAATAAAGGTCTTTTTGAAGGCATGTATTCCGGGTCACTCCTGCCCCCGGCGGCGGAGTGTGCTGTGGCGTTGCGTGATGATTGGTGTGGTCTTTTACTTCAGCCGCGCACCGCCTCTCTGGCTGCGCGCCCTGCATATTTCCCTTTGTTTTTTTCCACATGGACTACGCCTGCGGCGGGAGAAACCGCACAAAGCGCTGTTTTTTTTCTGCACCTTTCCGTCACAGGCGACTCAAGGAGCCTATAAAAATGCCTATATTACCCTGTCGATTGTTTCAGCCGGTGGAGCTGGGGGATTATTTCACCTTCACGCTGGTCGCCATCAAAGAGAACGCGATAGACCTGCATATTGCGCCCGGCAGGGGCAACCGGGTGATGCGCGCCGTGTGTCTCCTGCAATGGTTGGACGAAACCTACCCACTGGACGAAGCCCGTGCGCTGGAGGAGGGGCCAATCGAAAAGCCCCCAGCCATTATCAGACCATTCAAACCGCGCTCCGATAAGAAGCCGGAGCGCTGAGCGGCAGTGTGAACGCCTCGAAAGTCGATACAGCCCCAAGCAGCACCGACAACGCTTACCTTCCTGTGCTGTCACAGCGGGGAGGTAAGCGCAGCCGAGATGGCGGGTCAGCGTTGTTCTGTTCCATCCCGATGCCGCCGTGGCTGCGCAAAGCTGGATCGCTGCAGGCAGCACTGTCGCAGGGGTACCGGAAAGACGTGCACGGGGCAAGGGGCAGCGCCCTGGCTATTCTCCCGAAAACCAAGCTGAACACTGGTCATACAATGCTTAAAAAGGGGGGGAGATTGTTATACAACCACTGTGACCTCATGTCTTCCCCGCTTCTTTCTCCTCTGCCGATTGCCAGGAAGCCAAGGCAGAAGTTCGGGACAGTAGCCTATAAGCGATGTTCCCTTGCTGGTCATTGATTCTCGGTCACAGCCTGGCACTGATGACTCCATTCAGCTTTATCAGCCCACGCGAAGGGCACCGCTAGGGGAAAGATCTCTCAGCTTTCTTGCTTTGCCCAGGGCAACCACAGGGTGATCTGCACACCGCCGCCAGAGCGATTGAGAAGTTGAATATAACCGCCATGGGCATCGACAATTTCCCGGCACAGGGCTAAGCCCAGACCAACCCCATGCGCTTTGGTGGAAAAAAAGGGAAGTAGCGCTTGGTGCAGTATCTTTTCGCTCATACCGCAGCCTCGGTCTGCGATCACCAACCGTTGGCCGAGCCCGTCTGTGGCAATGTGCAGTTCAATATCCTTGTTATCGCTTCCGGCTTCACGGGCATTCTTGAGAAGGTTCAGCAGCGCTTGTTCAATTTGTATGGGATCAAAATAGCCGGGGCGCTCCGGCAGTGTGCCCGATAGCGTAAATTGTTGCAGGGGGGCTATACGCCCTATTAACTGTAGCCAGTCTACAGTTTCACAACTGGGTGCTGGCAGTTTGGCGAAGCTGGCATAGCCCTGGGTAAACTCGGTGAGGTGTTCGCAGCGCTCGGCGATAATATCAAAGACCTTTTCCAGTGCAGCGGCCTTATCCGGTTGTGTGGTCAGCAATTTACCGGAATGTGACAGAGATGATATTGGCGCCAGAGAATTATTCAGTTCATGGCTGATAAGCCGGATCACTTTTTTCCACACGGCCACTTCCGCGCGGGTTAATTCCCGGGTCATTTCCCGCAACACAATCAGCCGGTGCTTGTGGGCGTTGAGCACAAAAGTGCTGTTACCGATATGCAGGGAATGGATACCATTGTCATCGGTGTAATTAAACAGGCCGTTCTCCCAGTGCTCAATGGCCCTGGCAATTTCTTTGGGGCTGTTAGGGAGCAGTTTCTGTAACAGCAGGCCCTGAATGGGTCTGCCCCGGTTCAAAAGTGTTCTCGCACTGCTGTTGGAGTAAATAATATGATCGCTCTGGTCCACAAGTAACAGGGCCTGCGGGGAACTCTGGATCACGGTATCAAGGAGCAGTTCGCGCTGGTAGATATGGGCGCGCTCGCGCCTAAGGTGCTCACTGATGTCGTTGTACAGGCTTGTGATCTCACCCAGCTCGCGGTCTTTTGGTGGCACCAGGGAAATGGAGAAGTCGCCATCGCGAAAATTGAGCAGCCCGCCTCGCAAGGCTTTGAGAGTGCTGGTCAACGGGCGCAGGACCAGGCGTATAAGGCTGATAAGCACAAGGATACCCAGCAGCAGGCCGAGGGCCCAGGAAAAGCGCGGATCAAAGCCGAGTGCCAACAACAGCCAGGGAATGGCAGTGCCCACCATCAGCCCCAGTAGTGCGGTGGCGACGAGGCGCCCTTCCAGGGAAAACAACTTCGGCATCAGTAGGGGATACCGTGTTTTTCCAGGCGGCGGTAAAGTGCCTGGCGACTCATGCCCAGTTCCCGGGCGGCCTGGGCGATAACGCCGTTACAGCGGGCCAGGGTCTGTTGCAGCAGCTCGCGGCTGGGCTCAAAACTGATCTCAACCCGGTCGATGGCCGGCTGTGCAGGTAGTGCCAACACCGTTTCGTCGATGGTGTCCCCGGGGCACAAAACCGAGGCGCGCTGCATCACATTCTGCAGCTCCCGCACATTGCCCGGCCACCTATAGCGGGTCATTGCCGTGAGCGCCTGCGGGGAGAGTTTGCTGGTGTTGTCGTTTTCCGCTAAAAATCCCATTGCCAGTGGAGCGATATCCTCGGGGCGTTCACACAGTGGTGGCAAGCGTAGCTCGATGACATTCAGGCGGTAAAACAGGTCCTGTCGGAAGCTGCCCCCGACAATGGCTTTGGGCAGGTCGCTGTTGGTGGCACTGATAACCCGCACCTTAACCCTGCGGGTCTGGCTGCTGCCGAGGCGCTGGAATTCCCCGGTTTGCAGTACACGCAACAACTTTACCTGTCCGCTGGCAGAGAGCTCGCCGATCTCGTCGAGAAACAGAGTGCCGCCATCGGCGGCCTCAAACCGTCCCTCGCGGGCCCGGTTGCCGGCTCCGGTGTAGGCGCCGGGCTCGGCGCCGAACAGTTCCGCCTCCATCAGCTCTTCCGGCAGGGCGCCCACATTGACCTTGATATAGGGGCCATCTTGCACTCGGGAGTTGGCTTGTAGGATATCTGCGATCTTTTCCTTACCGGCGCCATTGGGCCCGGAAATCAGTACCGGTACCTCGGAACCGGCCACCTGAGTGGTCATCTCCAGCAGTTTCTGCATCTTTTCACTGCGATAGATAACGCCTTGGAGATCAAATGTTTTCGCCAGCGTGTTTCTTGCATCCAGGGCCTGCTGCCGGGACACCTGCTGACGCCTTTGCAACTCGCCGAGTTCCAACAGGTTGTTGATGGTGGCAATCAGCTTGTTGTCGTCCCAGGGTTTGCCCAGGTAATCTGCCGCTCTCGAGCGCACCAGTGCCACCGCCATCTCCAGCTGTGTCCAGGCAGTGAGCAGGATAATCGGCAGATCCGGATTGATTTCCCGGATGGCGAAAAACAGCGCGCGGCCCTCTTCGCCGGAAGTGGTATCGGCAGTGAAGTTCATATCCTGGATGACCAGACGGATATCCCGATTCTCGCGCAATAACTGCAGGCCGGCCTGGGGTGTGATGGCACAGAGGGGCTGCAGGTTGTGCAGGGACATCAGTATCCTCAGCGCGGAGAGGATACCGTTGTTGTCGTCAATAATCAGTATTTTATCCATAGGCGTCAGCTTGTGGCTGCAGTCTGCCCATTATGCAACGAGCGGACAGGGGTGGGGAACTTTGGCCAGATTCCGGGATGTCGCCGGGTTGCCGTGGTTGAAAACTGTCTCGAAAAAGTGTCGGTCCATATTGTCTTTTTCTCCAGTCAACTCCTGGGGGATCGCGGTTGGGCAATGATCGGGTTTTGTTCTGTATCACCGCGCAAACAGCATCTAGCGCGTTCTGCTGTGGGAAAAGTGGACATGGGTTCGAACATGGCAAACCTCTCAGAGGGGATGGTTGGGGTGGTCGGCAACTGCTTGTTTCAATATTCCGACAGCCTGTTTGGCTGCCGCTGCCATAGTGTATCGGGGCTACACGCTTCTGGTGGCGGTTGCCGGGGAAATATTGGCGGCGCGCAGGGCCGGTGCCAGGGCTGCGCAGAGGCTGACCAATAAAATCACCAGTGCACAGACGGCCAGCGGTAACAGTGTCAGCACCGGCTGTGAATAATCCCGCACCAGATACTGGTTGGCGATCAGGGCGGCGGCGGCGCCCAGAGCGATACCGGTAGCGGCAATCAGGCTGTTTTCCAATAGGAAATAGCGGCTGATATTGGTGCGTGTGGCCCCCAGGGCCCGCCGCACCCCAATCTGTTTGGTGCGCTGGTTTATCCAGAAACTGGTGAGCCCCACTATGCCCAGCGCCACGATAAAGCCGAGCATGGCGCCAACCGTGGACAGGACCTTGACCATCATATTGTCCCCGGCGTAGCTACGGGCCATACGATTCGACAAAGTATTCACCTTGATTACCCTTTCCGGGTCCCGCTCCGCGAGCTTGTCGGCCAGTAGCTTGAAGACCCTGTCGCGCTCACCGCTCTCTGTGCGTACCAGATAGTTCATGGATTGAGTGGTTCGCAGGGCTGGGAAAAATACCACGTTGCCGGCAGATGACCAGTCTGGCCAGGCGCCCAGGTGGCGCTCCACGATACCGATAATCTCCATGGGACTGTTACCGTTGTACAGGGGCTTGCCCAGGGCATCTTCGCCAGGAAACAGCGTTTCCGCCAGTTGCCGCGTAACAATAATAACAGGAGCCTGCCGTTGCTCATTGGGGGCAAAAACCTGCATGTCTGTTTGGGTAAAATTGCGCCCGGCCACCAGGGCCAGGCCCAGCGACTTGATAAAATGGAGGTCGGTCCTGTAATAATTGGCAATTGCTCCCCCGGTTTTCTGGTTCGGCTGGGTGTGATATGCGTTCGCGGAGCCGGAACCGGAAAGCGGAATCTGGTGACTGGGGGTGGCATCCACCACACTGGGCAGGGTGCGCAGCATGTCCAGGTCGGCGCGCACCGCACCGGCCATATCATAATCCTGCGGGATCGCGAGGAAATTCACCGTAAGAATATTCTCCACATCCATGCCGGTTGGGCGCGCCATTTTCTCTATGCGATCCGTGACGATCAGCAGGGTATTGCTCACGATGACCAGGGTTAGCGCCAGCTGCAGGGCAATCAACAGCGCGGAGACCTTGTGGTGCCAGAGGGTCGATAATATCGGTTTGAATTCGAACATGGACAGGCCTCACTGGGTTTTCAGGTAAATGGCGGGATTGGTGTGGCTGATGCGCCAGGCCGGGTAGAAACCAGCGAGCAGGCTGGCGAATAATGCCAGTCCAATAGCGGCGAGCATCATCAGCCAGTCCATGGAAGCCACAGTGTCGATCCATCCCATCGCCAGATGACGACTGGCGCGGATACCGACCAAAGCGACAAGGATACCGGCAATACCGCCTATGACTCCGATTGCGGCACTCTCGATCAGGTGCTGGATAAACAGGGCGCTGCGGCTCGCCCCCAGAGCGCGGCGCACACCCGCCTCGGGGGCCTTGCGCAGGAACTTGGCCAGCAGCAGGGCCACCCCATTAATGACGCACACCAACAGAAAGGCCAGGGAGACCCACCCCAACACGCGGCTGTCGTCTCTGAGAACTTTGTTGAGCCGCAGCCATTCGGAGGGCCTGCTCAAGGCGAATTTCAGTGGCCGCTGAAAGCGCCCCTGGGCTTTTTCACCCTGGATATGGGCGGTGAGGAATGTCTCGTATTGCTGTTTTTGCTCACCATCGCGCAGCTCCACCCAGTATTGAATCCACACGGATTCGCTTTGCAGAAAGCCCTCATAGCCCTCTGATCTGGGACCACTGGCCCACCCGGTGTCATTGCCCCAGGTGTCTATTTCAAACCGTCGGTGCAAACCGAAAGGCACAAACAGGGCTTCCGTATTCGCAAAGGGACTGTTGTTGAGGTCGTAGACCTTGGGAGCGGGGTTCCAGTGATCGATCACCCCCACCACGGTAAAAGGTTCGCCATTCAGGGTAATGCTTCTGCCCACACTGTTTTCCCCGGCAAAGAGTTTGTCATTGGTGGCTTTCGACAGCACCACCAACTGCTCAGGCGACTGGTCCGCCGCGCTGTCCCAGGTGCCGCCATACAGAAAGGGGGTATCGAACAGGGTGAAGAAATCCCGTGTGCTCACCCGTGCCTGGGCCACAAAGGGGCGCAGTTGCGAGTCCTCCAATTCAACAGTAAAACCGAAACGATGCATGGCGACCTGACGGGTGGGAATATCCGAGCGCAGCAGTGCCTGGGCATCCCGGTAGGTCAGCTGCCAGGGTATTTCATTGGCAGTGTCAAAGGCTTCTTCGTTGGGGTCCCAACTGTCCAGCTGCACCGCGTAAAGGACATCGTTTTTATGCTTCAGAGCATTTCGCGACATCATATAGTTGAGGGTGAGCACGGTCATCGAGGCGCCCACGCCGATGGCGATGGCGGCAACCATCAGGCTGCTCAAAATCGGCGTGCTGCGCAGGCTGCGCAGCGCCAGGGAAAGATAATAGACAATCATTCTGTGGGCTCCCTAAGCACTGACGGCGTCGGATTGCTGGGTGACCGGGCGCAGATCGCAGACCTGTCCATCCACAATCTGGATATTTCGGTGGGTGCGACGGGCCAGATCCGGGTCGTGGGTGACCATGACGATGGTGGTGCCCCATTCGTTGATAAATTCCAGCAGTTCCATCACCTGGCGCGCCATCAGGGAGTCGAGGTTGCCGGTGGGCTCATCCGCGAGTAGAAAGCGCGGCTCGCCGGCCAGGGCGCGGGCGATGGCGATACGCTGCTGCTGTCCGCCGGAGAGCTGCGCCGGCAGGTGTCTGGCGCGGGCTGACAGGCCCACCTGCTCCAGTACTTTATCAATACGCTTGCGGCGCTCTTTGGCAGTAAATCCGCGGTAGCGCAGCGGCACATCGATATTGTCGAACAAATTCAGATCGGGAATCAGGTTGAAACCCTGGAAAATAAAGCCGATTTTTTCATTGCGCAGGCGCGAGCGCTGGCGATCATTGAGGTTGCTCACGTCCTCGCCATCCAGCAGGTATTGGCCACCCGTGGAGGTTTCCAGCAGTCCGGCGATATTCAGGAAGGTGGTCTTGCCGGAGCCACTGGGACCGGTTACGGACACAAACTCCCCTTCTTTGACTTGCAGGCTGAAGTCTCGCAATGCGTGGGTTTCGATGGTATCGGTGCGGAAACTTTTGCGGATGTTATGCATTTTGAGCATGGCGATGTTCCTTGTTGATAACAGAATTTTTTGGGTCTTTGGGGGGTTGCACATTTGCGCGGCCGCCCACCGGTGAAATTTTTTCGCGGCGTTAGTCCTTCAAGGCAACCAGCTGTGCGTTTTCCAGTTCCTCGGCGGCGGAGATAATGATTTGATCCCCTTCCTGCAGTCCGGACACAATCTCCACTTGTTTCAATCCCAGGGCACCGACCTGGATGGATACCCGCTCCGCCTGTTGCTGATTATTCAGGCGGAAGACATGGCGGCCACCACTTTGGTCGAGAAATCCTCCCCGTTTTACCAGCAATACGCCGTTGCGGTTTTCCAGCAGGATACGGGCGGTGAGGCGCAGGTTCTGACGCAGGTTCCCGGGTTGTCCTTGGGTAAAACGCACCCTTGCGATGACCTGGTTATTGATGACTTCGGGTGAGATGGCGGTAATCTCGCCGGGTAATTCCTTGCCGCTGAGATTGATGGCGACTGCCATATTCAGGCCAAGGTCATCGGCATAGTTCTCAGGGACTGCGGCTTCCAGTTCGAAACTGGTGAGATCCACCACTGTGATCAAGGGAGTATTGGCCGCAACCGCACTGCGTTGTGGTACGGCCAGGCTGCCGATGGTGCCGCTCACGGGTGAGAGGATGCTCAACTCACGCACGCGGCGTTGCAATTCTTCTACCTGTAACTTCTGCTGAGAGACCTGTAATTGGAGTGTCTGGGTATCAAAATTCAGGGATTCTTTTTCCAATTCGGCATTTTGTACGGCCTGCTCATATTCCAACTGAGCACGGGCCATATCATCCTTGCTTTTTTCAAAATCGAGCAGGGAAATAATCTGCTTTTCCATGGAAAGCTCAGCGCGTTTTAATTCCCGCTTGGCAGCGGTGAGGTTGACCCTGGCGAGATCTGCCTTTTGCCGGTTTTCCATCCGCTGGCGTTTGGCCTGGATCTTTTGCCGCTGTAACTCCACAGTGAGTTGGTTGAACTGCGCTTCCTCCTGGGCCAGTTGATTGGAGAGTTCCGGACTGTGAATCGAGGCGAGGAGTTGGCCTGCCTCCACGGTGTCCCCTGCTTTTACCGCGAACTTCACAATGCCCTGGGCGGGGCTGTACAGGGTGGGGCTGTTGGCGGCAACCACTTTGCCCTGGACGACCAGGTCGCGAATCAGGTCGCCGCGCTCTACCTGGGCAATATTGATCTGTGACAGGGACAGGGTGTTATCCACCGAGCCAGAGCTGTGCCAGGCGCCAATACCCCAGGCCAGAAACGCTGCGGTGAGACCGAGCAGGGTGGAAGCTCGATAGGTTTTCGGGTTTTTCCAAAACGGTGCGGTTTCGATTTTTGTATCTTGCCTGGAAGTGTCTCTGATCATTGCGGCTTGTTATTGCTCTACGGGGTTGTGTCTGCTTTATGGATTTGGATGCAGTGCATTTCTGCTTCGGATGCAAATCCGTAAAAGCGGCTTTGCATGGGAGCACGCAATCGCTATGCCAGCTTGTGAATTTTCTATAACTGATTGATTTTTAATGCGTTGATAAGTCAACAGCTATTTTCTGTAGCTGCCGGGGTGTCCGCCGAAGGTGTCCGCTGTCCGCCCTGTCCGGGGAGCGGACAGGATTTTTCAAACCGAGACAGATGCCCTCAATGGTGCCGACAGTCCCGGGTGGCCACTTGGGGATCATGCGGGGGCGGGTGGTTTGTGGTAAAGTGCGCGGCCTTTTTCTGCTCCATTTAGCTGTACGGCATTTTATGTTCCCCCCCTCGCTGTTTTCTTCCTCCCGGGCCGATTGGTTCGGCAATATCCGTCGAGATGTACTTGCGGGCCTGGTGGTGGCACTGGCACTGATTCCCGAGGCCATCGCTTTCTCCATTATTGCCGGGGTGGACCCACGGGTCGGCCTCTACGCTTCCTTCTGTATTGCTGTGGTGAGCGCCTTTGTGGGCGGGCGTGCGGGGATGATCTCTGCGGCCACCGGGGCCATGGCCCTGTTGATGGTCACTTTGGTGAAGGAGCACGGCCTGCAGTATCTGCTGGCAGCGACTTTGCTCACCGGGGTATTACAGGTCATTGCCGGTTATCTGAAGCTGGGCAGTCTGATGAGCTTTGTATCCCGTGCGGTGGTTACGGGGTTTGTGAACGCCCTGGCCATTTTGATCTTCCTGGCGCAGATGCCCGAGCTGACCGGGGGCTCCTGGGAGGTCTACGCCATGACGGCTGCGGGCCTGGGTATTATCTATCTGTTTCCGTATATACCTGTGATCGGCAAGGCTGTGCCTTCACCGCTGGTATGTATCCTCTTACTGACCGCTGTTGCCGTGATCATGGACCTGGATATCCGTACCGTGGGCGATATGGGCGCGCTGCCGGATACCCTGCCAGTGTTCCTTTGGCCGGCGGTGCCGCTGAACTTCGAGACCCTGCAGATTATTTTCCCCTATTCCGCCGGTTTGGCGGTGGTGGGACTGCTGGAATCTTTGATGACAGCGACCATTGTCGATGAACTCACCGACACTCCGAGCGATAAAAACCGCGAGTGCAAGGGACAGGGCATCGCCAATATTGCTGCGGGCAGTCTGGGTGGGATGGCCGGCTGTGCGATGATCGGGCAATCGGTGATCAACGTGAAGTCCGGCGGCCGCGGCCGCCTCTCTACTCTGGTGGCGGGGATCGGCCTGTTGGCACTGGTGGTCTATCTCAGCGACTGGGTGGCGGTGATTCCCATGGCGGCGCTGGTTGCGGTAATGATCATGGTGTCTGTCGGTACGTTTAACTGGGACTCCGTCCGCAACCTGAAGCGCCACCCCCTGTCCACCAACCTGGTGATGCTGGCGACAGTGATTGTGGTAGTGTGGACCCACAACCTGGCCTATGGTGTATTTGTCGGCGTGCTGCTGGCATCTTTGTTCTTCGCCAACAAGGTCAGCCATTTTATGTATGTCAGCAGCAGGCTCGATGCGGTGAAAAGCTGTCGCACCTATAAGGTCATAGGGCAGGTGTTTTTCAATTCCGCAGACAAATTCAGTGCATCCTTTGATTTCAAAGAAGTGGTGGATACGGTGGTGATCGATCTGAGCCGGGCGCATTTCTGGGATGTTTCCGCCGTGTATGCGCTGGACAAGGTGGTACTGAAGTTCCGTCGCGAGGGCGCACAAGTGACGCTGGTGGGATTGAATGAAGCCAGTGAAACCATCGTCGACCGGTTCGGCGTACACGATAAACCCGAGGAAATTGAACGGGTTCTTGGAGGACATTGATGGCCGTTAGCAGCAGTGAGAAGAACAATAAGACAACCTGTAATGGTGGCACCCCACCGTTGGTGCTCTCCTGTATCGACGGTTCCCATTACACCGGTGCGGTGTGTGATTATTCGGCCTGGCTGGCGCGGAATCTGCAGGCACCGTTGAAGCTGTTGCACAACATCGAGCGCAGCAATGTCCCTGCGGTGACGGACTTTACTGGCAGTATCGGCCTTGGCAGCCAGGAGGAGCTGTTGGAAGAGCTGACCGCGCTGGAGCAGGAGCGCGCGCAGCTGCTGGTGAAACAGGGCAAATTAATGTTGCAGGCCGCACGCAAGCGCGTCGAGGAAGCCGGGCTCGAGCAGGTCATGACCTGCCAGCGCCACGACAGTCTTGCGGAGTCTGTGGTGGACCTGGAGGATGGCATCCGCGTTCTGGTGCTGGGTATTCGCGGCGAGGAGCATGGCGATTCCGAGCAGGGCCTGGGGGCGCAGTTGGAAACGGTGGTGCGCTCCCTACACAAACCGATCCTGGTGGTGAACCGGGAATTCCAACCTCCACATCGGGTGATGCTCGCTTACGATGGTAGCGAAGCGGCGCGCAAAGCGCTGTCTTTGGTCGCCGGGAGTGCGCTTTTCCACAGTCTGTCTTTGCACCTGGTGAATGTGGGGCCTGCGGAAACGGCGGAAGTGCTGTTGGCGGAGGCCAGTGCGCATCTGGACGAGAGGGGCCTGGCTGTGAGTGCCAGCCACCTGCAGGGCAATACGGTCGAGGCCCTGATCGCCTACCAGATGGAATATCAGATCGATTTGACGGTCATGGGGGCCTTTAGCCACAACCGCCTGCGCGACCTGCTGATGGGCAGTATTACCGCCAAAATGCTGCTGAACACCCGCCAGCCGCTGCTGCTGCTGCGATAGGGGTTCCCCCTTACAGTACTAGCGCGGCTTCCGCGGGGCTCACAAACCAGCGCAGTTTTTCCGCGTCTTCAGGAAGTGACAAATCGTAGTGTTCCCCTTTGCGATGCTTGCGACACAGTTCCCGCTCGGCAAGGGCCAGATACTTTTCCAGGGCGCACAGCGGCGGTTTCGTCTCTATTGGCACTGTTGCCAAGTCGCTGAAGTCCTGCTGCGCCAGACAGGAGGTGGAAAGGGGTTTTTTGCCCTGGAAGCGCCAAACGCCCTGGGCTTCATCGTAGCAGTAGTAAGGCAGCAGTTTCCAGCCGTGCTGCGCCACCAGTGATACGGCTTCCAGCAGGTAGGTAAACACCTCCTCACTGATAAAGTAGTTGAAATTCAGGCGTACCCAACCGGGGCGCATCAGCTTTTGCCCCTTGAGTATCTGCTCTTCCAGCGCGCGACTATAGGCCATATCGATACCCAGCAATGTGTGGCCGTAAGGACCGGCGCAGGAACATCCACCGCGGGCCTGGATACCGAAAAGATCGTTGAGTAGCGCCACCACAAAGCCGTAGTGCAAATCGCCACCGCGCCATTTGATGCGCAGGGAGACAATGGAGAGGCGCGGTACGTCTGGATTGCCGAGAATCTCGATATTTTCCTCCCTGGACCAATGCGCCAAGGCCCGATCTACCAGTGCTTTTTCACGCCGGGTAATCTCATCAATGCCCACTGCGCGCTGCAGCTTGAAGACCATGCCGGCGCGGATGGATTCAATGATGGCCGGTGTGCCTCCCTCCTCCCGGCGCTCGGGATCGGTCAGGTAGCGGTGATCCTCAGGGGTGACGTAGAGTACCGTGCCCCCTCCCGGTGTCGCCGGTACGGCGTTTTGCAGCAGCCGCTTATGCACCACGAGTATCCCCGGGGTGCCGGGCCCGCCGACAAATTTGTGGGGAGAAATAAATACTGCGTCCTTGCCGCTGTTGCCCTGGGCATCCTGCCGCCCGCACATATCGATGGCCAGATAAGGCGCGGCCGCAGCATAGTCCCAAAAGGACAGGGCACCGTATTGATGCAGCAGGCGGGTCACGGCTTCCACATCGGTCACAATGCCTGTCACATTGGAGGCAGCAGAAAAGCTGCCGATCTTGAGAGAGTGGCCGGCGTGAGCCTGCAACTGCCTCTCCAGGGCATCCAGATCCAGGGTGCCGGTATTGTTCAGGGGAATGGAAACCAGCTTGGCGATGCTCTCCCGCCAGGGCAATTCGTTGGAGTGGTGCTCATAGGGGCCGATAAAGATCACCGGCCGTCGCTTCGCGGGGATACTGTCCTGCAGGCCGTGCCGCCGGTTCAGGTCCGCAGGCAAGCGCAGATTGAGGATATCGATCAGTTTGTTGATTGCGGCGGTGGCGCCGGAACCACAGAAAATGATCTTGTGCTCGGAGCCGGCATTGATCGTGCGCCGGATCTCCTCGCGCGCCTCTTCGCGCAGGGCGGTGGTCTGTGCACCTGTATATGAGGTCTCGCTGTGTGTATTGGCGTAGTAGGGCAATACCCACTGGCGAATCGCGTCCTCAATAAAAGTCAGGGATCGCCCGGAAGCGGTGTAGTCCGCATAGATCAGTGGCTTCGGGCCAAAAGGGGTATCGATCGGTTGCATATCACCGATCACCGAATTGCGGATGTGATTAATCAGCGTCGTCATAGTCTATTGCCCCCGTTTGAACGACCTTATTCTAGGGCTTTCGGGGTGAAACAATATGTCTGTAAGTGCCTGCTTTTTGGTGATAATCGAAACGTTGTGCCAAAGAAGTCTGTTATCAGAAACGATGAGATATAATTGTTATCTATTATGAGACGTATAGGTTTTGGCTGTTGTGGGCGGTGAAGGGGTGGGTGATGGGATTAAGTAAACAGGACCGACAGATTCTGGAGTGGCTGCAGCGGGATGCGACCCTTTCTGTGGGGGAGGTCGCCGAGCGGGTAGGGTTGTCCAAGTCCGCCTGCTGGCGACGTATTCACCGGATGGAGGCGGACGGCGTCATTGCGGAGCGGGTGACGCTTCTGAACCAGCACAAGTTAAACCTGCCGCTGACGGTATACATCTCTATCCGTACCAACCAGCACAATGATCAATGGGCGACGCGGTTTGGTGAATTGGTGCAGGGGATTGCGGAGATTCTGGAGGTCCACCGCATGAGTGGGGATCTGGACTATCTGCTAAAGGCGGTAGTCACCGATATGCCCGGCTATGACCGTCTGTACAAGGAACTGATCAAGGCCGACCTGTTTGATGTCAGTTCCAGTTTTGTGATGGAAACCATGAAGCAGACAACCCGCCTGCCACTGAAACATGCGATGGGCAAATGATACTTAGGCACCAGCGCGCTCATCGCCGCGGTGTTGCCTCGCCCGGGGCCTGGTTGTCCGCCGGTATATACCGGTTGCTGCACTGTTTCCTGGCACTGGCATTGCACCACAGGTTCAGGGCCAGAACCACCAGCATCGCAACCATGGAGCCCAGTCCGGCCAGCAGCATATCTTTTTGTGCATCCCAGATATCTCCCTGGGAGCCGAGGTAAGCTATGCCCAGTTCCGGTGAGACTGTGCGGGCTGCCAGCCATTCGATGATTTCATAGATGGAAGACAGGGCGAAGGTCACGTCTACTGGAAAGAAGTAAGTCCAAAAGCCGCGCAGGCCCGCCAGACGCACCAGTATCTCCCGTATCGGATAGGCCAGTAACAGTCCAAAACTGAAATGCACCAGTCGATCGTACATATTGCGTTCGGCTTCGATCCATTCCTGCAGGGCAAAGCCGAAGGGCACTTCCGCGTAGGTATAGTGGGAGCCGATCACATGCAGGCACATAAACAGGGTAATCAGCGTATAGGACACCCTGGAGAGCGGAAAAGCACGCGTGCTGACCAAAATCACCGGCAGCGCAGCGAACACCAGGTAATTTTCCAGCAGCCAGTCGTCCGGATGCAGGGGCCGCCAGGCGGACCAGCCCCAGGTGAGGGCAAAAACAGCCAGTAAAGACAGGTGGAACCCATGTTGGCGGAGCGCGAGCATACCGGTGGAAACCCCACTGCAGAAAATTAAATACGCGCCAGCATACACCATTGTGTGCAATGGGTTGCCCCTGAACACACTGTGACTGCCTCCTGGTGCGGGGTTGGGCGGTAGGGCAGATGGCTGCTTTGGCCGGTGGCCCGGATATTTTGGACAAGCCGGGGTCCTGCGGTGAATCGCCGCTATGGGACTCCCGAGCCACAACCATTAGAATGGCGCGTCGAGATGGCCCAGGCGTCGGTACGCTTGTATTTCGGTCATCGTTGCCCCGGTACGCCATTGGCGTATCTGCGGTTACAAAACCACGATTCCCCAACTGCGAAGGGAGAGACAGTAAGGATGATCATCCAGCCGAAAGTACGCGGGTTTATTTGTACCAATGCCCATCCACAGGGCTGTGCAGCCAACGTGCGCGAACAGATTGCGTATATCCAGTCGCAGCCGGCCATTGAGAAGGGCCCCAAGCGGGTATTGGTTGTCGGTGCCTCCACCGGCTACGGGCTGGCCTCGCGAATTACAGCCGCTTTTGCGTGCGGCGCCAAAACCCTGGGGGTTTTCTTCGAGAAACCACCAACAGACAAACGCACTGCCTCCGCCGGCTATTACAATGCCGCTGCTTTTGAGGCCGAGGCGCACAAGGCGGGACTCTATGCCAGGAGCATTAATGGTGATGCCTTCTCCGACAGTGTGAAGGCCCAGGCCATCGAGACGATTAAAGAGGACCTGGGGCAGGTGGACCTGGTTGTTTACAGCCTGGCTTCGCCGCGCCGTACCGATCCCAAAACCGGTACACTGTACAGTTCGGTACTAAAGCCTATTGGCAAATCCTACACCGCCAAAAACCTCAATACTGACAAGCTGGAAATCTCCGATATCACCGTCGAGCCTGCCTCTGAGGAGGAGATCACCTCTACAGTGAAAGTGATGGGTGGCGAGGACTGGGAGCTGTGGATGCAGGCCCTCGGTGATGCCGGAGTACTGGCGGAGAACTGCAAAACGGTGGCCTACACCTATATCGGTGACAAGCTCACCTGGCCGATTTACGGCCATGCCACTATCGGCAAAGCCAAGGAGGACCTGGACCGTGCGGCAAGGGCGATCAGCACGAGTGGCCGCGCCGCCGCCAATGTGGCAGTGCTCAAAGCCCTGGTGACCCAGTCCAGTTCTGCTATCCCGGTCATGCCCTTGTATATCTCCCTGATCTATAAAGTGATGAAGGAGGAGGGGACCCATGAGGGCTGTATCGAGCAGCTGTATCGCCTCTTTACCGAAGGGCTCTATACCGATACACCGCGTCTGGACGGGCATAACCGCCTGCGCATGGACGATAGGGAACTGCGCCGGGAGACCCAGGCCAAGATCGAGAAACTCTGGCCAGCAGTGACTGCCGAAAACCTTTTCGACTTGACCGACTTCAAGGGCTACCAGGAGGACTTCCTCAAGCTGTTCGGGTTTGGGGTGGAGGGTATTGATTACAATGCGGATACCGAGCCGCAGGTAGAAGCGGAGTTCAGGGCATAAAACTGGGCCTGCACTCATAGGCCTCTGCTGTCCTGGGAGCGCCTTGCCGTTCCGTTGTCTGCGGTTTTCACTGCGCCGTGAAACCTTTGTGGGCAGGGTTTCCGCGGCCCGACTTTGCGGATATCCCCACGGCTGGCTGATTTTCAACGGATGGTGCCGGCTGGGGATTTTTACGATCGCATAGCGGAGTGCTGCAATAGGGCCAACTCGGCTTGATGTCCCCTGTTCAGGGATTGTGGCTGCGGTGGGCTGTCGGTTTGCTCGGTAGATCACTCTGCGTGGTTGCCGCCATGTTTGGTGTTCACAGCGACGACGGAATACACCTTCTCAAGCATCTGTTGCTTCGTGGCCAGCGGCCCCCGGTAACGATTCAATTGCCCATACTTTTCTGCACATTCATTCGGGTTGGAGTAATTCTCCATGTGCTGCTAAGGGTCACCTTGGAGAGATAAAAACGCGGGTGGCTCGCCGCCGCCATGTACTGCAAGCGAAGCGCCGGAAATATAAGCTGCATCATCCGATGCCAGGTATAAGCAGGCTTTGCCAATATCATCTGCGCTAGCCATACGTTTCATTGGCAGATGCTCCTCAATTTTAGTAATCCCCTCTGCGCCGCCATAGTGCCCAAAGGCCGCTTCGGTTTTTGCCATTCCTGCAATGACCGCGTTTACGCGAACAGCCGGTGCCCATTCCTGAGCCAGTGATTGTGTCAGGTTTACCAGGCCCGCTTTGGCGGCACCATAGGCGGCAGTACCAGGGGAGGGTCTAGCGGCGGATATACTGGCAATATTGATAATAGAACCACGCTCTGCGGTATCAACCATTGCCATATATGCCTGCTGACTTAGCACTGCAGGCGCAGTGAGGTTGAGGGTGATAACTGCGGACGTAAATCGCGGTGGAGCGTTTTTTGCATCAATCTCGGGGCTGCCCCCGGCGTTATTGATCAGTATGTCCAACCGCTCGGTCATACTCAGGGTGAAATCAATCAGTCTTTGTGTTGACTCAGGATCCCGTACATCGGTGGAGTGAAATAGAGCGGATCTACCACTGGTGGATGGCAGCATGGCAGGTTTTTTACGGGCACAGATGATTACATTGGCGCCAGCGTTGAGAAATTGTTCGGCAATGCCCTTGCCGAGGCCCCGTGAACCTCCTGTGATCAGCACAGTTTTTCCGGGAAACTGATATCTTTTCATACCCACCCAGCGGCCATGTAGTGATGGTGATTTTTGTGCATTTTCTTTTGCATGGTCGTACTCAACCAACACTATATAATTGCCGGATTAAGAATATGGCTGTGTTGGCGCTGCTGCGGATTGTAAAAACAAGATTCACCATTAATTACAAGTATACTTAGTGCTTGCATAAACTACTACTCAAATATTTGTGAAATATTAGCCATGGGTACAATAGATCCATTAGAATTTCGTCAGGCTTTAGGCAGTTTTGCTACGGGTGTTACGGTAATTACCTCTATTGATCAGGGAAATAATCCGGTTGGTGTCACGGCGTCGAGCTTTAACTCGGTGTCACTTGATCCGCCACTGGTGCTTTGGTCATTGGCGAAAAATGCAATGTCGCTGTCTTCTTTTCAAAACGCCGGGTATTTTTGTGTACATATACTTGCAGCCAGCCAGCAGGATACCTCGAATCAGTTTGCCTCCAGGGGGGCAGATAAGTTTGCTGGTATCGACTGGAGGAGAGGGATAGGCAACTTGCCTATTTTGTCTAAGTACGCTGCACGCTTCCAGTGTAAAACAAGCTATCAATACGAAGGTGGTGATCATATTATTTTTGTGGGCGAGGTGTTGGAGTGTGACCGGGTTGAAGAATTGCCACTAGTTTTTCATGGCGGTAAATACGCCCTTGCTAAAACCAAAAATAGCAACGAGAAACCCGGAGAAGCCGTTAATATTGCGGCAGGTACCTTCTCGGATCAGTTTTTTTTATACTTGCTATCGCGTTCACATTTTCAGGCTGCCCATAAGCTGCAAAAAGACTTGTGTAAAAGTAATTTGAATAAAGAAGAATATCTTGCTCTGACATTGTTTGGTATGGGCGGTAGTCTTTCTTTTCAGGACTTGCATGATCGCATGGAGCATACCGGATATAGCCCTAGTCATGGGATGCTGCAGGATATGTTGGAGCGCGGATTGATTGTGGAGACGATGAAGGGAACTCTGGACGAAATCAAACTTTCCCTATCCGTAAAAGGACGTAAACTCTATGTCAGCCTGCTGGCAAAGTCGAAAGCGATTGAAGAGGAATTGCTGGATGGATTTTCTCCTGAAGAAGTGGCGGACACGCGGGATTTTCTCAAGCGTTTTATCCAGAAGACAGATCCCGGAATTCCGGATCTATGGCAGTGAACCTAAGTAATCACCAGTTTCGTAAATAGTCAATCGGAGAAAAATATGGCGCTCGTAGAAGAATTTGATTTGGGTGAATACATCTTTCCGCGTGGTTGGTTTATGATCGCTGAGGCAAGTGAGCTGGATGATGGCCCCAAGGGTGTGCGGTTTTTTGGAAAGGACTTTGCGCTGTATCGAGGCGAAAGCGGCCGGTTAGTGCTGCTGGATGCCTATTGTCTGCATATGGGAACACACCTGGCCAAAAGCAACAGCGCCTCCATCGTGACCAATCATGAGCAGCTGGAGGGAGACTCAATTCGTTGTCCATATCACGGCTGGCGCTATAATCCGGAGGGCCAGGTTGATGATATTCCCTACTTTGACGGCCCGTGTCCCAAGGCTAGAATTAAAAGCTACCCTGTTGTTGAAACACTGGGTGCAATTATGATGTGGCACGATCCTGCTGGGGGTGAGCCAGATTACCAGGCCCCGGATTTGAAAGCGTGGCATGACTCGCAATGGATCAATGGATGCTACGACCATCTGGGTGATATAGCCATTCATCCGCAAGAGATTATCGATAATATGGCCGATGCGCATCATCTGGGCCCAACTCATGGTGCCCCCTGTGAGTATTTTGAGAACGAATATATAGGCCACAAATATTACCAGCGTCAGGGAGGATACCACCGGATGTACCGCGCTTACCTAACAACTTTAACCTGGTATACCGGTCCGGGTCTTTTGTTGTCTAGGCAGCGTTTCGGTGACAACAACGGTTATGAGTTTATTTTCCATACCCCGGTTGATAAGGGTATGGTTAAAGCCTGGCACAATAATCTTTCTCTGGCACCGGGTGTCAATCCCGGAGAGCAAGACATCGCAAATGCAAAAATGGCACAAGAAGGTGCGCTTGCCGCTTTTGCGCAGGACTTGCAAATATGGGCGAATAAAAAGCCGGCATTACAAATTATGGCGCTACCGGTAGAGCGCAATTTCCGGTTGGGGAGGATATGGTATCAACAGTTCTATAATCCCATTGAAAAAGCAAAAGAATTCCATGCTAGGGTGAATGGCAAACACCACCTAAACGGTCTCGCTAAACCCAGTGCGCTAGCGGTGGAATTGCAGGAATAAGCTCGGACAGGGAAAGGCTTAGGTCAGTGGACTGCTCAGACACTGTAGCCGCCGTCAACGCAGATCATCTGCCCCGTGACGTAATTTGCGCGGTTCGAGGCAAAGTAAGCGGCAGCTTCGCCTACATCCCTGGCTTTGCCGAAGCGTTTCAGGCAAAGTGAAGCTTTAACAGCTTGCTTCCACTGTTCGTCAAAGATGCCCTCTTTTTCAAGGCGCAGATAGATGCCAGCTTCAATCACACCGATTGCAACCGAATTTGCACGAATATTGTGGACACCCTCCTCTTTGGCAATGTGTTGCATGATGGCTTCAATGCCGGCTTTCGGGGCAACCGATAACGCATCTTTGGGCGGGGTTCGGATCAAACCCGCGGAAGAGATGTGTACAAAGCTGCCGCCACCCTGAGCGCGCATATGAGGAATGGCTGTTTTGGCTATCCGATAAAAACCGTTGAGATCGTTGTTGATCACCTCCTCCCACTGCTGATCAGTGATGTCGCTAAAAAACGGCTGGGCAATGTCCGATCCTGCGGCCACAACCACAGTATGAACTCGGTTGTGTGTTTTAACAGCGGAATCAAAGGCGCTTTTAATACTGGCGGCATCGGAAACATCGGCCCGATGAATCGAGCACTGGCGACCCATAGATTTGATTTGCTCAGAAAATTGACATGCTTTTTCAATACTGCTTTTATAGGTAATGGCAATATCGCTACCGTATATGGCAATGTGTTTGGCGCAGCTGCTACCGAGACCGCCGCTTCCGCCATAAATCAATGCAGCACCACTTGGGAATTCTTGTGTTTTCATAACATAGGTACCTGAATGCAGAAAACATGGGTTTCATTAATATCCAGCCAGGTTTTGTGTTGAACGAAGGGCTGGGGCTGCCTTTGTCAATGTGTCCATCATAGACCGTTAAAAAAACAAAATCCGTAGGGAATCGTAAATTGTACTGCCGATGCACCAGTGTATAATTATCCTGAACTATGCATTTCGGCTTATAATTCCCCAATACCGTGTAGTGGGGTTTCAGATGGTAAGAGCCCTGCGTGAGCTACATCCGTGTACGGCGGGACTCTACTGATGCGATTACTTTCAGGTTAACTACCCTTAACGTTTCCTATTGCTCGAGAAGGAATTTTTGTACTTTTCCAGAGGCATTTCTCGGCAGCGATGTAACGAAGTGTACTACTCGCGGTACTTTGTAATTGGCCATATGTTCCCGAAACCAGTTGCGGAGTTCATAGGGAGACGGTTTCCCCTCTTCCTTTAGCACGATATGTGCAACACCCACGCTACCTAGGCGGTCATCCTTAATGCTTGTTACTGCGACCTCTGTAATAAATGGGTTCCTCAATAATAAATTTTCGATTTCAGCCGGATAACAATTAAACCCGCCACAGATATACATATCCTTGGCTCTGTCGGTAATCTTGATATAGCCATTGGTATCTTGCCAGCCGATATCACCGGTATTCAGCCAGCCGTTCTGGTCGATCGCCTGTTCGCTTGCCAGGGGATCGTCAAGGTAACCCTGCATCACGTTAAAGCCTTTAACAAAAATATTGCCAATTTCACCGGATGGGAGCTGCTTGTTGTTTTTATCCAGAATCTTGATTTCAATACCATCAATAGCGCAACCAGCGGTATTGGCGATGGTTTCAAGATCATCATCCTGGCGACAGATACTGACAACGCCGCATTCAGTTAAACCATAACCGGTATAGACCTCTTTGAAACCGAGTATCTGTTTCATGTCGCGCACCAGCTGCTCTGGCACTGAGGCTGCACCGGTCACTGCGCAGCGAAGGCTGCTTAGATTGGTGTGGATTAACTGCGGTGAGCTTAGCAGTGACTGAAATACAGTGGGCGCGCCTGGCAGCATACTTATCTGCTTTTCGGCGATGGTCTTCAGAATGGTATCCGCATCAAAAAACGGTTCTGGAAAGGCCGTTGCGCCGGTGAGTAAACAGGCCAGCCAGCCTGCTTTGCAGCCAAAGACATGGAAGAAAGGGTTAACAATCAAATAACGGTCCTGCTTGTTCAGTCCAACCGCCGCTGCCCAAAGTTTGAAAGTAGCGACTACTTGGCCATGGTTACTCATAACCCCTTTGGGTACACCGGTGGTACCCGATGTATACAGAATGTCAGACAGTGAGTCGCCACGCAGGGCACCGATACATTGATCAACATGCTGATCTGTGACGTCGTGACCACGGGCAAGAAATTCTGCCAGTGAGTTTGTAACCGCATTCTCGTCAGCGGGTTGTCCACGCAACACAATAATTTCGTGTACACACTCTGGCTTATATGCATTGAGTAACCGTAAATAATTTGTGTCGAGAAAATCACTGACTGTAAATAAGAGTTGGCTATGGGATCGATTCAATATATCTCCAGCCTCGATCCCCTTGTAGCGTGTGTTCAATGGTACCAGAACGCCGCCGGCCATCATGCCGCCAATAGCTATCCAAATCCATTCATGAATATTAGGTGCCCATATGGCAAATCGATCACCAGCCTTGAGTCCGCTCGCAATAAAGCCCCTGGCAGCTTCTTTTGACCTGTTTTTCAGCTCTTCAAATGTCAAAGTGATGCCGTGATCATCAATAGCAACTCGCTCGGGCCACTGATCGGCTGCATCAATGGCCATAGCGGGAATTGTTTGTGTCAGATCTACCATGCTGTCAGTCCGCTTGAATGCAGGCTTGTATATATTTTGAGGCAGCACCATAGGATGGTGGCCAAGAATCGGTGATACAGTGTGTGAATAGTTTATCGTATAAAAGGCTATATCATACACATATATAAATTAAATAAAGTTATTTTTAGATAATACCTGTATGGTTTTCATACTCCTCTTTCTGATTAATACAATCAGGCAGCCACCAGTTGCCTGATATTTCAGTGGCCACAGTCCTAAAGCTCTCATAACACCCAAACCAGTCACATGACAGTTCCTGTCCAGAAAGGCAGCCTGCGGGCCAGTAAAAACGCTCCCGGGAATCGCCAGAATGAGGCTCCCGGACCGTGCAAGGCGTATAGGCTATCTCATCAGCAACAGGTTATTAATCCGAAGCCGGAAAACGTAATCGCGAAAATTGCGCGACAGATCTTTCTTGAAGAAAGTGCTGTGTCTTCGATCGGATTCAAGTTCGGTCAGTGGCGGAATTGTCGTGGATATCAGCCTGTGTTGTCACTTGCGCTTTGTTGTGTAGATCGCCATAACGAGCCATTCATTGCAGTGTGATCTGCTTCCCAAAAAGTTGTTTTCCGCCTGTGGCAGTGTAGAGAGATGCTGCACACCGGTGGATAAAGCCGCCAGGCACGTCTGGGGCCAGCAGAGGCCAAGTTGTTCTCCACCGGTCTTACCTTCCTTGTGCACACTATTTATTGTGTATAAATTTAAGTATATTGTACGAGTATGTAAGTTTTTTTTAAAAAAAATGATATTAATCGTAAAATAGTTGCTATAAATATACGAAAAATGATATGATTTGTCAAAAGGCCCATAGAGTAACAAACATTGGAATAGAGGGAGCAGGTGTACTCGACACAATGAAAGTGTTTGGCTTGTCGCAGGGCATTGCTGGCCCGATGGCTACTATGGTCCTGTCCGACAATGGTACGAGGGTGAGCAAAATAAGAGAGCCTGAACGACCCCCAAGAGATGGGTAACCCGGGTATCGTGTGATAAGTGCTGCGCCGGCTATATGAGGATTGCGGTGGTCCGTATTTTTACATACCCAGAGGTTCGGTCCGTGAGTTGTACAGGTCGCTGAAACCGGGAGCTAGCAGCTTTTTAGGTGGATTAAAAGGGCGTTGGCCAGTGGGCTAACACCAGTTTGAAAATTTCCTGATGAGCCGCATTTCTCGACATGAATTATGCACGGCGCCCCCCACTGCGCGGAAAGATGCATAAGCCGGTGGGTGCTGGAAATTAACTGGGCGCCAAATCAGAAATTTGGGCCCGATGCTTTCCTTAGTATCCTATGGAACCCGGTGCCAGACATGGCATCACCTAAGAGTCCAGATTGGATCAGGTCTGCAATGGGCGAGATACTGGTTTTTGAGCACTATGGTCGACAGTTGGCAGAGATGTCGATGACACTCACGCACGACGAAAGGAAGCTAGAAGCGGAGAGGACCCGGCAAAGAATTAAAAAATTCACAGCCGGAGAACACTTTATCTGATGGGTTGTTTTCACAGAAGGATTGCGTTGCCAGATTTGGCGATCTCAGGTACGGCGTTGCGCATCAGCTAGGTAACCTCGATCGTGCAGGCGAGTTGGGAAGACTGAGGGTGTAAGCAGTGGCAGGGTAAAGTATGGGGGCAATTACATGAACATTTTTTGAGCTATTCAGCATTCTGTCAATAGGTCCTTTCGCTCAAAAAACATGCGATGCGTATTTTGACGCACTATAGTGATTGCCCTGTGTATCAGGCTTTTGATTAACAAGCCAAGGAGAGGATGTCGAGCCAAATATGATGATCCTGGATTTTTACACGGTTGCCCTGGGGTAATGTATTACCTGAAGTGATAGAATTTGTTTGGATAGTAATCATTCATCGGGTAAGTAGATGGGTAAAGAAAACAAAAAAGTGATTGATAAGGATGTTGTTTTAGATGACGTTGATCACCGAATTATCGAAATGCTGCAAATTGATGGGCGGATGTCTATACGGGATATTGCTAACAAAATTGGTTATACCTCTTCAATTGTGCGCAAGCGCATACAGCGCATGACAGATGCTGATGTAATGCGCGTGGTTGCGGTGACGGACTTTAAGGCCGCTGGTTACGAGCTGATGCTGGCGATTGGCATTGAAGTAGAGAATCGTAGCGCTGAGGATGTGGGGATGGAGCTTGCGGAATTGGACGAGGTGTTCAGCGTAAATATGACGACCGGGATACACGATCTGGATATTATGGTCGCCGCTCGCGATTTTGAAGAATTATCCTATTTTTTGCATGAAAAATTTCAGAGTATAGAAGGAATTGCCAAATTAACCCCAGCTATCACCGTGGATGTTTTTCGATATGAATCTGGGTGGGTAGGCAAGTTATGAGTAACGGGAAACTGGATGAAACGGATCAGAAAATTCTCGAACACCTGTGCATTGATGCCCGTGTCAGTAATCGAGAAATTGCAGAATCGATGAATTTAACTGAGGGCACTGTGCGTGGTCGAATAAAGCGTATGCAATCCGAGAATATGATTCGCATCATGGCTATTGCTGATGTACGGGTGCAAACCGGATACGAGAATCCGATGATGGTGTATCTCGGTATTCATGCCGATCTGAAGGGAGTCAAAGAAACTGCAAAAGAAATTAGCAGGTTGCCGTTTATTCGCTTCGCGGCGACGATGTTGGGTCGATACGATATCTTAGCGATTTCTTTTATTGGTTCTAATGAAGAGCTAATCGAGCACATTAATACAGACATTATGACTATTAAGGGTGTTCGTCATGTGGAAACAAAACTGGCGATTAAAAGCCTGAAATACAATTATCGCTGGGGAAGAGTGATCAAATAGCTATATTTTCCTCAGTGTTTCTCTAAATTTGCATATAGATAATTTTTTATTGGTGAATTTAATATTGTTATTGTGCAATATTTGCTTTTTCTATTGTTGGGAAACAGCTAACCAGGAGAACGTCTATGTCGCTGGCAGTAACAACAGAACGCCAAACATCGAGACTCGATGTAGCACCCTATCTTGAGAGTATCAAACAGCACAGTGCTGAAAACAGGAGTCAACGGCGGCTGTCTGAAGCAACTATACAGCAGTTCAAGGCATCAGGGCTGATCAGGTCGATGTTACCCAAACGATGGGGAGGATTGGAAGTCACACCCCAAGAATTCTTTTCGGCTCAGATAAAAATCGCAGAATACGATATGAGTTCCGCCTGGGTTGGCGGTATTATCGCAGTTCATGCGTTTCAGCTTGCGTTGATGGATGAGCGAGCGCAGGCCGATGTTTATGATGAAAATCCAGACGCTTGTGTATCGAGTTCTTACAATCCGGTGGGTGGCAAAACCGAAATTGTGGAAGGCGGTATTATGCTCAGTGGTCGTTGGGGTTGGAGTTCGGGTAGTGATCACTGTCAATGGGTTTTGCTAGGGGCTATTGTACCTGGTGAAGGCTATCGGACCTTTCTGGTGCCACGCTCAAACTATGAAATTGAAGATACCTGGCACGCGATGGGTCTGCAAGGAACGGCTTCAAATGACATCGTTATTGAAAAACCAGTATTTGTGGCGCATTATCGCACGCATAAGCAAATTGATGGTTTTAACTGCAAAAATAAGCAGAAAAATCCAATGTATAACCTGCCCTGGGCGCAAATCTTTGTCCGTGTAGTGTCGGCACCCGCCATTGGTGCCGCTCGGCATGCACTGAAAATATTCAAACAAAACGCCAGCACCAGCAGTACGGATCCAACAAAGCTAATTGGAGATCCGGATGTGCTACGCCGCGTAGTGGAGGCGGAACACCTGATTGACAGCAATGAAACTATTTTGATGCGTAATTTCGATGCGATGATGGAAATAGTTAATCGAGGGCAAGAGATACCAATGATTGATCGCGTGAGATATCGATACCAGGCGTCTGTTGTCATTGATGAGATGATCAAGGCAGTTGATTGCCTGTTTGATATTGCAGGAGGCCGGAGTGTTTTCAATGGTGCAGAAATTCAAAATATTTGGCATGACATTCATGTTTCCCGTGCGCATGTTGCAAATAACCCAGTACCATTTGCACGAAACTTCGGTAATATGATGATGGGTGGAGAAAATCCGGATTTATTTGTCTAGAGGTAATATTTGCTACAAGCCTTGAGGTGAATTCAGCACCTAGAAAAATTTATAAAGATTCATAGCGATTAAAATTTTTCATCTTTAAAGAAAGCTACAAGAGAGTTATCCAGGCTGGTTGCAATCTAATAATATCAGGACTGGTGGTGATAATATCATGCGAATATTAAAAAAAGAAGATGCACGAACACTCCCATCTGCCGCAAAAGAGGAAAAGCGTAAACAGGCAATTCGTTTACGGCAGGAAGGCTACTCCTACAAAGAAATTGCCGATATGATTGGTGTTCACTTTGAAACTGTTGGTAAATGGTATCGGGCGTACAGTGCCCGGGGGTTCGAAGGGATTTCAGCAAAACAACTGGGGCGAAAACCGGGAGCGGGACGCCTGCTCACTCAAGAGCAGGAAGCTAAAATAAAAAAACTGATTGTTGATAAAAGCCCTAATCAGATTAAACTGGCATATGCTCTATGGACAAGAAGAGCTGTTCAGCAATTGATTAAACAGGAATTCAATATTCAAATAGCTATTAGAACAGTTGGAGATCTGTTGGCTCGATTGGGATTAACACCGCAAAAACCAATCAAGCAGATCTGCGAAACAAATCAATCTCATGTAAAAAAATGGTTAGAAAAAGATTATCCGAAAACTCAGGATAAAAAACAGGAAGGAAATACAAAAATATATTGGAGTGATGAAACTGATGTGGTTTCTGATTCTCAACAAAGACGAGGATATACATCTCAATCACGGAAGTTTGTAACCGCTTTCAATGCCAAGTCGATTTTATAAAATATAGCATTATATTATATCAATAAAATAGTGAATTTTATGAATATAATAAGAATATAATTATATTAATCAAGTAAAAGTTAAATTAGAAATTAAAAAAGTAAAATCACTTCATTGCAAAGTAAATTTTATATATGTTTTCGGAGATTGATGTGTCATCGATTATCGAATGATGGGGATTGAA
Source organism: Microbulbifer sp. 2205BS26-8 (assembly GCF_030731025.1). Classification (NCBI taxonomy): domain Bacteria; kingdom Pseudomonadati; phylum Pseudomonadota; class Gammaproteobacteria; order Cellvibrionales; family Microbulbiferaceae; genus Microbulbifer; species Microbulbifer sp. 2205BS26-8. The sequence goes on from NZ_JAVAMR010000011.1 coordinate 64,082, forward strand.
AGGAGTAATTTGTGTTTACTGAGTATAGGCCAGAAAGATATAGAGAATGAGGGTTTTCTGGGTGTGTAAATCCAGAGAATATCGATTTTTTCCATCTTGCGAAATGTAGTAAATAAAAATTTTTTTGCATGCAGGCGTCACAAAAAATCAGACAGAATGGTTGGTTGATGTCAACAAAAAATCTATTTTACTCGATGATTGATACGATAAGCCCATTATGAATTCTTTTGCGCCACCACGAGGACGTACCGCCAAAGTCGGTGAGTATGACATTCACTATTTGAGTTATGGCGAAGGGCCAGCTGTGGTTTTCCTGCATGGAAGTGGCCTTGGTGCCAGTGCCTATAGTAACTTCAAACAGAATATCGATGCTGTAGTTAATTGCGGGCATCGTGCTGTGTTGATCGATATGATTGGATTTGGTTATTCAAGTAAGCCAGCGGATCTCGATTACACAATGAAACTGTTTGTAACCACGGTCAAGGCTGCTCTTGATACCATCGGTATCGATCGGTGCTCCCTGGTTGGTAATTCTCTGGGCGGAGGTGTCAGTATTCGCTTGGCATTGGACCATCCTGAAATGGTGCAACGATTAATCCTGATGGCGCCCGGTGCTATTGAGGAGCGAGAAACCTACTTTTCTATGCCTGGTATCGCTAAAATGGTCAGCGCGTTTGTCGAAGGTCCGGTAAGTCGGGATGGGTTGCGAACAGTACTGGAGAGCCTGGTTTTCCATCCCAAGCATATTACAGATGAATTGGTTGAAGAGCGGTTCTGTATTTTAGAAACACAACCCAAAGAGGTGTTGTTGAGAATGGTGATTCCATCAATGGGTGAGCAACTGAGTAAATTGCAGTGCCCGGTGTTTGGTTTTTGGGGTCAGCAGGACCAGATGACGCCGGTCAGTGGTGCAACAAAATTTTTGAATCAAGTATCTGAATGCGAATTTCAGATATTCTCAGATTGTGGTCACTGGGTAATGGTTGAATATGCTGAACGTTTTAATCTTGCACTGGGAATTATCCTTACAGGAGCATGATTTGTGCCATTGAATCAATCCGATGTTAAACATTTAGGTGGTGAACTGTATCGCAGTATGCTCAGTAAAAGTACGGTTCCGCCATTAACGGATAGAGTGCCCAATATCACGATTGATGACGCTTATAATATTTCTCGACACTATTTAGATTTGCGTCTACAGAAGAATCGTGAAACTGTTGTAGGAAAAAAAATCGGAGTTACCAGTGCCGCAGTGCAATCTATGCTGGGTGTGTATTCCCCCGATTTTGGTTTTTTAACTGATGCGATGCAATTCTCAGATGGTGATGTTCCTATCGGTCAATTGATTCAGCCCAGGGCTGAAGCAGAGATTGCTTTCAGATTAAAAAAAATGCTGCGTGGACCAGGTATAACCACAGGTGATGTGCTTGCTGCGACAGATTCTGTGATGGCGTGTTTTGAAATTGTCGATTCCAGAATTGAGAACTGGAAAATAAAAATCCAAGATACTGTTGCCGATAATGCATCCTGTGGCGTATTCGTAGTGAGTGATATGCATGTTGATGCGTCTGATCTGGATTTGGCTGCTTGCAAAGTCAGAGTGTACAAAAATGGTAAATTTCTAAGTGAAGGGGAGGGTTCAGCCGTGCAGGGCTCCCCCCTGGCATCGATTGCCTGGTTGGCAAATACACTGGGTGAGCTTGGGGTTGCACTTGAAGCCGGTGAATTGCTGCTCTCAGGTTCTCTGGTGCCGCTGGAGCCCATTGTGCCCGGTGATGTAATGAGTATGAATATTGAAGGTATCGGATCGTTAAACCTAAACTTCGTGGAATAGAACATGGGAACAATTTGGTTGTGACTATGGAAAAAATCCAATGCATGATTTTGGGATCAGGCAATATTGGCACTGACCTAATGATTAAAATTCGTGACAAATCTGAAAAATTAGCAGTTGCTGCGGTCATTGGAATTGACGCTGAGTCTGAAGGTCTGGCAATGGCGGCCAAGTCTGGTTTTGCGACAACCTGCAAGGGTATTCAAGGCGCAAAGGAGCTTGCGGAATGGGATGGTATTCGTATTGTCTTTGATGCAACCTCAGCGGGTGCTCACAAACACCACGATGCTGTTTGCCGTGTGGATGGCAAGCAGATGATTGATCTGACACCAGCGGCCATCGGCCCCTATTGTGTACCCGTGGTTAATATGAATGAGCACTTGAACGAACCAAACATCAATATGGTGACCTGTGGCGGTCAGGCGACAATACCGATCGTTTATGCAGTCAATCGCGTTGCCGCTTCTGTACCCTATGCGGAGGTTGTTGCCTGTGTTTCTTCACAGTCAGCAGGGCCAGGTACCCGCGCCAATATCGATGAATTTACACAAACTACCGCACGGGGTTTGGAAAAGATCGGCGGTGCTAAAAACGGTAAAGCCATTATTGTGCTTAATCCGGCTGAACCGCCAATGATCATGCGTGACACTGTATATACATTGTCGATCAATGCCAAAGAGCAACAGATTGAAGAGTCTATCCATGCCATGCTGGATGATATTCAACAATATGTTCCAGGCTATCGATTAAAGCAGGATGTACAGTTTGAGGTGATTGACAGGGGTCAACTTTTGAATATTCCCGGGTACGGGAAGACTGCCGGGTTGAAAACAACAGTCTTCCTTGAGGTTGAGGGGGCCGGGCACTTTTTACCCAGGTATTCGGGCAATCTGGATATTATGACTTCCGCGGCTATGGCGACGGGGGAACGGATTGCCGAACTTAAATATGGGGTAGGGATATGAAAGGTAAGTTGCGTAATCCCATTGAGGAAAAGGTTTTTATTCAGGATGTTACTCTGCGGGATGGCATGCATGCGATCCGCCATCAATATGGTATTGAGCATGTTGCGGCGATTGCTAAAGCACTGGATCAGGCAGGTGTTGATGCCATTGAAGTAGCCCACGGTGATGGACTCAATGGTTCGAGTTTTAACTATGGTTTTGGTGCGCATACGGATTGGGAATGGATTGAGGCGGCTGCTGATGTAGTTAACAATGCAATGCTGACTACACTGATATTGCCGGGCATTGCAACTGTTGATGCATTAAAGCGAGCCTATGATTTAGGTGTGCGTTCTGTTCGCGTTGCAACTCATTGTACAGAAGCCGATGTCTCCAGACAGCATATTGAGTATGCACGTAATCTGGGTATGGACACGGTCGGCTTCTTAATGATGAGCCATATGAGTGAACCGAAAGCGTTGGCACGACAAGCAAAGTTGATGGAAAGCTATGGCGCACACTGTATTTATGTTACCGATTCAGGCGGCGCGATTGATATGGATGGTTACGCCGATCGTATCAAGGCGTATGATGATATACTCGACCCCGTAACCGAAAGGGGTGTGCACGCGCACCATAACCTGTCACTGGGCGTGGCAAATTCTATTGTCGCTGTGCAAAACGGTGTTCGACGGGTTGATGCTTCTCTGGCGGGTATGGGCGCCGGTGCGGGTAATGCACCGCTGGAGGTCTTTGTCGCTGCTATCGATCGTAAAGGCTGGAGGCATGGTTGTGATGTTTTCAAGTTGATGGACGCAGCTGAAGAATTGGTTCGACCACTTCAGGATAGACCGGTACGGGTAGATCGCGAAACACTGTCGCTGGGTTATGCGGGTGTGTATTCGTCATTTTTGCGTCACGCAGAAAAGGCCTCTACAGATTATGGCATTGATGTGCGTACTATTTTAGTTGAACTGGGGTGTCGTGGTATGGTGGGTGGTCAAGAAGACATGATTGTGGATGTTGCACTTGATTTGAAAAAACAACTGAAAGCGACACAAACTACTCGAGAAGAAGCCACAATATAAACCCGTATCCCGGTTTTTTAATCAGAATATAGATGTGCTCATATAACCGAATTTGCATTCGGTGTCTGGCCATTGTCGTAGCTAATAATGGGATTTTCTACTTATAAGACATATTATTGCAAGATAAGATTGCCCATCCAAAGAAAATAATAAATAAAAACTCATAATTATTTATTGTAAAAATTAACTATCAGTTCATTTAAAGGAGAAATAATGTGTCAATCTCGGTCACTGCTGGCAAAGTGTCTAGTCTGGGTTACATCATTCTGCTGACACAGGATATCGATGCCTGGCGGGAATTTGGTTCGGATGTGCTTGGATTAATGCTAAATTCTGAAATCAGCAATGCTGAACAATTATTCTTCCGAATGGACAATCACCCCTCCCGGTTGATTGTGAAGCATCATGATTCAAATAAATTGGCAGCCATTGGCTGGGAGTGTTCTGATAAAGAATCTTATGAGGCAGTTATTACCGCTATTGAGACTACGGGAGCAGAGGTTAAGCGCGGAAACGAGTCAGCGGCAGCTGAACGGGGAGTGACAGAATACGCAGGCAGTAAAGATCCTGACGGTAATCCATTTGAGGTATTCCATACACGTACTGGATTGCGTGATAATTTTCAATCCCCGCTCGATATTGACAAGTTTGTAACAGGGAAACTGGGTATGGGACATGCAGTTATTCCTGCACCTAAACTCACTGTAACGGAAGCATTTTATAAAAACATCTTGGGATTCGGCGCAAGCGATAATCTCACCTTGCCTTCTCCGACTGCGGGTATGCCGGATATGAATATTCGTTTTTTTCATGCCAATAATCCCAGGCACCACAGTTTGGCACTTTTTAACTGGCCAAATCCACTTGGTTTGGTGCATTTACTGCTGGAAGTGTCGAGCGTGGATGAGGTTGGTACCTGCCTGGATCGAATACACGCAGGAGACTACCCTTTGATGGCAACGCTGGGACGTCATTGTAACGACAATATGCTGTCTTTTTATGTGATAGGTCCGGGTGGGTTTGCGATTGAATATGGGTGTGATGGTTTAAAGATTGATAGTGATAATTATCAAACAACGGTCAGCACCCGTGCGGATGTTTGGGGACATGATTACATGCCACCCGTTCCAGCCTGATTTGTGCTATTTAGCAGGCTGCTGAAAAACTCGGATTTTGAATTAAAGCATCATCATCTTGAAGTTTTAGAATCAAAAAAACACTTGTTTTGTAGGCTCTGAATTTTCTGATTTTATAAGAGTTAAGGTAAAAATTTCGTTAAAGGGACTTTTTCAGCAGCCTGTTAGATAAAGTAGAATAAATGTTATGAGTAAACTGATTTCCCATTTACAGGCTATTAACAATATTGAATCGGGCATGACCATTGGCATTGGCGGCTGGGGTCCACGTCGTAAGCCGATGGCGCTGATTCGAGAATTGTTGCGTAGTGAGGTGAGGGACTTAACAGTGGTTTCCTTTGGTGGTGCCGATGTCGGTATGCTGTGTGCCGCAGGTAAGGTAAAAAAACTGGTGTTTGCCTTTGTTTCTCTCGACTTTATTCCATTGGAACCCTATTTTCGACAGGCCCGCCAGAAGGCTGAAATTGATGTGATGGAAGTCGACGAAGGCTTGATGGTACTGGGTTTGCGGGCGGCAGCTATGGGTGCTCCCTTTATTCCGACTGAGGTTGGATTGGGAACGGATGTGATCAGACGCAATAAAGATATTAAGTTGATCGACTCCCCCTATGACGACAGCAAAGAATGGGTCGCAATGCCGGCATTGAATTTGGATGTCTCACTGTTGCATGTTGACCGCGCCGATCAGCGCGGTGTCTGTCAAATAAAAGGGCCAGATCACTATATGGATGATCTATTTGCCCGAGCAGCGAAAAAAACACTTGTTTCCTGTGATGAACTGGTTGATACCAACTTTTTTCACCAGAATCCAGAAGAAGCACGTTATGTGTTCTGGGAGCGAAGTGTTACCAGTCATGTTGTGCACAGTCCGTTTGGTGCACATCCGAGTTCATGTAATCCACTGTATGGCATTGATGTCAGGGTTTTTAGAGAATATGCAGCCAGTGCCAAACGAAAGGATGGTTGGAATCAGTATTTCAAAGATTATATTTCAGTGAAGGAGTCTGTTTATCTTGAGAAGGTTGGTGGTGCTGATTTTATACGTACATTACCATTGCCAATCTATTAATGTTATCTGGCTTAACTTAATCGTGATGAGAGAAAAAATAATACATAATCCATTAGCTGATCTTCTCATTTGTGCCTGCTCAAATATTTGGGAAGATGATTCTGAAGTGCTGGCTTCAGGATTTGGTTTGATTCAACGCCTGGCCGCGTCGCTGGCAATGATGAAGAATCCAAATCTGATGATGACTGATTCAGAAGCTTATATTGTTTCAGAACCAGTGCCCGTTGGACGACGCAATGGCTATGAACCCAGGCGTGAAACTTGGATGGGATTTTCAAGAATATTTGATAACGTTTGGAGTGGTAACCGACATGCATTGGTTAGTCCCAGCCAGATAGATCGGTTTGGACAAGCCAATATTTCGGCAATTGGAGACTATGAGCAACCAAAGGTGCAGATGTTGGGCATGCGCGGATTTCCGGGTAATTCTATCAGTCATGCCAATTCATTTTTTGTGCCCGTCCACAGTAGGCGCGTTTTTGTTGAAAGTGAAGTCGATACCGTCTGCTCAATCGGGTATAACCCTGCTCGATTACCCAAAGGTTACTGGTTGGATGATATTGATATTCGAAGGATTATAACCAATCTGTGTGTAATGGACTTTGAACCGAATCATAAGAAAATGCGGATTCTCAGCTTGCATCCTGGCGTGTCGGCAGATGAGGTGCAGGACAATACCGGTTTTGATCTGATTAGGCCTGATGGACTTGACCAAACCGCTGAACCGACACCCCAGGAATTGGCAACCATCAGCGCATTAGATCCGAATAACCTGCGTATAAACGCTGTTAAAACGAGGTGAATACTGTGACTGGCGTGGATGAGAATACTCAAAGAGCGAATGAAACGGTAGACCGAGCCGGAACCGATATTATTTATGAAGAGAAGTACCCTGTTTTATATGATGTTGACGGCCCCATCGCTTATCTCACCCTTAACCGAATAAAATATCACAATAGCCAAAACTCCCAAATGCTTTATGCATTGGATGATGGTTTTTATAAGGCCTGTAATGACGATCATATAAAGGTGATCGTTTTGCGTGCTAAGGGTAAGCATTTCTCTGCCGGGCATGATATTGGAACACCCGGTAGAGACTTTGACTATGGTCGTGATGATCGTCGTTCAATGAACTACAACCATGACAACAAGCCAGGTGCAGAAAAAGCCTATATTCGCGAAGAAGAGGTTTACCTGGAATTTTGTCGTCGTTGGCGTAGTGTGCCAAAACCAACCATTGCACAGGTTCATAAAGGATGCATTGCAGGAGGGTTAATGCTGGCCTGGGTATGTGACCTGATCATTGCTTCGGATGATGCATTCTTTCAGGATCCCGTTGTTCAAATGGGCTTTCCTGGTGTTGAGTATTTTGCTCATCCATTTGAGCTAAATGTGCGTCTGGCTAAAGAGTTTTTGTTATTAGGGGAACGCTGGAGTGCTGAGCGTGCCTATGCAGCCGGAATGATTAATAAAGTAGTTCCACGTCAGCAGCTTGAAACCACGGTGAAAAGCTGGGCTGATAAAATCGCAAAGCAACCCCGCCTGGCGTTATCTCTCAGCAAAAAATCCTGTAATCACATTGAAGATCTGCAGGGTAAACGGACCGGGATTGATGCTGTTTTTGCTATGCACCATTTTGCGCATGCCAACAATACCCTGGTGAAAGGGGATTATATTGCCGGTTTCGATGGTAGGAAGATGGCACAATCGAATAAGATATCGCTGAGAGAGAGCGAAAAATAAATGCATCCAGCACTGTCAACTTCGTTGATCAAAATACTGGGTTGTGATTACCCAATCATTCAGACGGCAATGGGTTGGGTGGCGACCAGTCAACTGGTTTGTGCGAGTATTCAGGCTGGTGCGTTCGGCTTCCTTGCTGCTGCCGTGATGGATCCGGCTGAGTGTGAAAGAGAGATTAAAAAAATCAAATCGGTTACGGATAAACCTTTTGGTGTGAATATTCATGGATTTCAACCCGGTGTTGAGCGTATTGTAGATCTGTGTATAGAGTATAAGGTCGCTGCATTATCCTACGGACGTGGACCAAATTCCAAACTTATTGACAAAGTAAAAGATGCGGGTTTGAAGTGTGTGCCGACTATTGGTAACAGCAAGCATGCTTGCAAAGCTGTAAAGATGGGTGCGGATATCCTTGTTTGTCAGGGACAGGAAGGAGGCGGGCACACAGGAGCAATACCTACCTGGTTATTGCTAGCGGAGGTTCTTGACCTGAATCCCGGGGTGCCTGTTGTAGCATGTGGAGGATTTAAGGATGGTCGCGGGCTAGCAGCCGCCCTGACTTTTGGTGCTGAAGGAATTGCCATGGGAACACGTTTTATGATGAGTTCTGATAGCCCAACACCGAGTGCCACCAAAGCGGAATATATCAAATCCCAGGTATCAAATATTCCCGTTTCTAGCAAACTGGATGGTCTCCCGCAACGAATGTTAATGAATCGTACTTTAGTTGATCTGGAAAAATCATCCAGCTTCGGTATGTTAATACGCGCATTGAGAAATGGCTGGAAATATAAATCTAAAACCGGTATGCCTATAGTTCAGATTCTTAAAACAGCCTGGGAAATGGCAAGTAAAACTGATATGACACTGGGGCAAACTCTGATGGCAGTGAATGCTCCTATGATTATTCAAAAAGCAATGGTCGAGGGTAAACCGGATGAGGGCGTGTTGCCCAGTGGTCAGATTGCCGGTCTTATCTACGACCTGCCAAATTGCGCTCAAATAGTCTCTAAAATTATTGAGGAGGCTCAAATTAACCTAACGCGGGTTACAAGTACGGTGACGTAATGTCTATTAGAACTGAAGTCAATAACAGTATTGCCGAAGTGATTCTAGATCACCCGCCGGTCAATGCATTTAACGGCACGCTTTGGAATACAATTCCTAATATAATTACCACCTTAGGAAAACGACAAGATATTAAAGTCCTGCTTATTCGTGCCGAAGGCAGAGGTTTTTGTGCAGGTGTTGATATCAAGGAACTTGCGGAGAACTCGTCTGCTATTGTTGAGGTAAATAAAGGGAACTACGAAACATTTAAGGCGATTCATCATTGTGAAGTACCGGTTATTTGTGCCCCCCATGGCTTTGTGATTGGTGGTGGTATTGGTATGTGTGGTGCTGCTGACGTCATTATTGCTTCTGATGATTGTTTTTTTTCTCTACCAGAGATTGATCGAGGCGCCATGGGTGGCGCTGCCCATTTGCAGCGTTTTTTACCGCTACCTAAGGTGCGTGCCGCTTTCTTTACTGGCGAAAAAATACCGGCCAAAGAAGTATATCGTTTGGGTGGTATTGAAATGCTGGTGTCTCGTGAAATACTTCACAAGAAAGCCCGTGCCTATGCTGAAGTCATCGCCAGTAAATCCAGGGATGCACTGCGAATTGCCAAACAAGCCTTGAATGGTATTGAACCTTTTGACGTTGATGCAAGCTATCGCTGGGAACAGGGCTTTACCTTAGAAATGTACATGCTCAAACACAGCCAAAAAGCACGAGCGGCGTATATGAAAATAGACAAATCGACAGAGTTACAAGAGCCTAACTAGGGTATGCTCGATGAAAACTCATTTCACACCTGAACAGAAAAAATTTCGTGCCGAGGTTCGTGAATGGTTGAATGCTCATGTTCCCAGAGAGCGCTTGCCTAGCTTTGATACAAAAGAGGGATTTGAACAACATCGGGCATGGGAAGGTGCACTAGCCTCCGGTAACTGGAGTAATGTTAATTGGCCCACAGAGTATGGTGGTAGAGGCCTTGATCTGATTTCCTGGCTTATTTTCGAGGAAGAATATTATCGTGTGGATGCCCCCTTACGGGTGAGTCAAAATGGTATCTTTTTGCTTGCGCCAACCATTATGGAGTATGGCAGTGAAGAACAAAAAGCACGTTTTCTTCCACCAATGGCATCCGGGCAAGAAATTTGGGCCCAGGCCTGGTCAGAACCGGGTGCGGGTTCTGACATGGCTGCCATCACAACAAAGGCCGTACGCGAGGGTGATTATTACCTGATTAATGGCCAGAAAACCTGGTCTTCACGAGCCGTGTTTGCTGACTGGTGCTTTGGGCTGTTTAGAACTGATGAGAACAGTAAGCAACATAAAGGCTTATCTATAATTCTTGTACCACTTAACAGTCCGGGTTTAACTCGTCGTCCAATTATGCAGCTGGATGGTGAGTCTGGTTTTGCTGAATTGTTTTTTGATGAGGTGCGTGTGCCCGTTGACAACCTGCTTGGACCAGAGCACGGGGGCTGGAATGTAGCGATGGTAACAGCAGGTTTTGAGCGTGGTTTATTACTGCGCTCGCCAGCGCGTTTTCAGGCAGCTGCAGCGCGGCTGATCACGCTGTATAAACAACATAAGGATCGCCTTTCTTTGGGAATTGGTGAACAGGTTATACAAGCTTGGATGAACACAGAACGTTTTTGTGCAGCAACGTATCAACTTGTTTCACGTATACAGGCGGGTGCCTCAATATCATCCGAGGCCAGTGCCAATAAGCTTTTTTGGTCAGAAATGGATCGCCACCTGCATCGCACTGCTATGAGCATCATGGGTGCCCAGGCCGAAATCGAAGGCGGATTAGATGCAATAGACAATGGACGCTGGCTCGATGGTTATATGTTTTCCCTGGCGGGTCCTATTTATGCAGGGACGAATGAAGTCCAACGAAATATTCTGGCCGAGCGTGTTCTCGGTTTGCCCAGAGACAGGGCTGGAAAATAGCAATGGATTTTCGTTACACACAAATTCAACAGGATTTGATTGAAGCAGCGAGTGCGATGCTCAATGGTGAAAATACTCTGGATCGTCTGCGTGACTTGATAAACGAAAGGAAGACAGGGCAAATTGCTATAAATGCACAGGGTAGTGGGCTGTCCCATATTTGGGGGCAATTCTCCGAAGTAGGATTGCTTGGTCTAATGGCCAGGGAGGCTGATGGTGGCCTGGAACAACCCCTTGTGCTTATGGCGGGAGTAGCCGAGGCCGCAGGCTATGTAGCATTGCCAGAGCCTCTGATTGAACTGGCTGGGATAGTGGTTCCGCTGTTATCTCAAATGAATAAACCGGAGTGTCTTACACAGGTGCTTGAAGGTCGCTTATTGGTAGGCATTATCACGCCTCTATTACCCTTTAATAACACCACTGCCTATCATGATATGTTCATTGTTACCTCTGAGATGGGTGGTGAACTGGTATTGAAAAAAGATCTGAATTTGGAATCTAGAAAATCGATTGACCCATTAAGAAAGCTTGCCAAAGCCAACAAGCCAAGTTCACAGAATGCCCTGGCAGACTACCACGGTGCGGTACTCAGTGCAGCACAATTACTTGGTTTGTCCAAACGCATGATTGATATGTCGTGCGATTTCGCAAAGAAAAGGCATCAATTTGGGCGGCCTATTGGTTCATTTCAAGCCATTAAGCACCAGCTCGCTACGGCATATATGCAGATTGAATTTACCAGACCAATGATTCAACTGGCAGCTCTACAGGGTGGCGTTGCAGTGCACAATGCAAAGCTGACTGCAATAGATACGGCTATGTTGGTGATCGAAACGGCCATTCAGGTGCATGGTGGTATGGGTTATACCTACGAAGTCGATTTACATCTTTTTATGAAACGCGCCTGGGCACTCTGTGGTGAGTGGGGTGACCGAAATTATCACATGAAAAAATTGGAAGAGTACTTGCTCAATGATGAGATGGATATTGGTCAGATTCAAACGTTTATCCAGGAAAATTGAAAATGACTGAAGCATATATCGCCGATGCTGTTCGAACGCCAGTGGGACGCCGCAGGGGCAGTTTAGCGGAGGTGCATGGCGCCGATCTGGGTGCTCAGGTACTAAAAAACCTGGTGCTACGCAATAATATACCAGATTTTGAGTACGATGATATCATTTTTGGCTGTGTGGACACGGTTGGTCCTCTGGCGGGCGATATTGCGAGAACCTGCTGGTTGGCAGCAGGGCTGAGTGATCAGGTGCCCGGTGTTACCATAGATCGACAATGTGGTTCATCCCAGCAGGCAGTGCATTTCGCGGCCCAGGCAATTATGGCAGGTACCCAGGATGTGGTTGTGGCGGGTGGCGTGCAAACTATGACACAGATTCCGATTAGTTCAGCTATGAGTCTCGCAGAGCCGCTTGGATTTACCGATCCTTACAGTGGCTCAAGCGCCTGGGTTCAACGCTATGGCAGTGAGCCACTTACGCAGTTCAAAGCAGCGCAGAGAATTGCTGATAAGTGGGGTTTTTCTAGATCTGATTTGGAGGTCTATGCATTGGAATCTCATCGACGTGCGTTACATGCCATTGATAATGGATATTTTGACCGGGAGATATTGTCGCTCAATGGATTGAGCCAGGATGAAACCCCACGCCAAACCAGTTTGAAGAAGATGGCTGAGTTGGATTCTCTGTTTGGTTGCGAGAAGGTTACGGCTGCAGTATCGAGCCAGACTTGTGATGCCGCAAGTGCTGTATTAATCGTATCAGAAGCAGCGTTAAAGAAATATAATTTGACGCCACGTGCAAGAATTCATCATATGAGTGTTCGTGGTGATGATCCAATTTGGATGTTGACAGCGCCAATTTCAGCAACCAAATACGCGATGAAAAAATCGGGATTAACCCTAAATGATATTGATCTAGTTGAGGTTAATGAAGCTTTTGCATCGGTGGTAATGGCGTGGCTGAAAGAAATAGAATATCCGCATGACAAAACCAATGTAAATGGAGGTGCAATAGCTTTGGGTCATCCGCTGGGAGCGACAGGTACAAGACTGATGACCTCACTGCTGCACGAACTTGAGCGCACACGCGGTCGTTATGGACTGCAAACCATGTGTGAAGGAGGCGGGCAGGCAAATGTCACCATCATTGAAAGGATTTAATGGGAAAACCAAACCGAAAAAGGTTGGCTAAAAAAACATGAGTAATCTCTGTAAAAATCGAATTGTTATTATCACAGGTGCTGGTAAAGGCCTTGGGCGTGCACATGCTCTGGCCTTTAGTGCCGAGGGTGCCACGGTAATAGTCAATGACATTGATGAATTATCCGCTCAGGCAGTCGTGGACAAGATTCAGGCGAGTGGAGGTACAGCAAGAACTAACAACTTTGATATTACTAATTATCAGGCCTGTACCGAAGTCATACAGGATACAGTTGATACCTATGGCGATCTTCATGTGATAGTAAACAATGCCGGCATCAATAGAGACCGTATGTTTGTCTCCATGACAGAAGATGATTGGGATACGGTTATGACCGTACATCTGAAAGGGCATTTTTGCTTGAGTTCTAATGCGGTGCGTTATTGGCGTACTCGATCAAAAGCGGGATATAAAGTCTCCGGGCGTATCATCAACACCAGTTCCGGTGCCGGGTTGCAGGGTTCGGTCGGTCAATCAAATTATGCAGCAGCAAAAGCGGGTATTGTGGCATTAACACTGAATCAGGCGGCTGAACTGGCGCGTTATAAGGTGACTGCGAATGCTATTACCCCATCGGCACGTACGAGCATGACAATGGCGGTTCCAACTATGGCAGAGCGCATGAAGAAGCCAGATAACAATAGTTTTGATTACTGGTCAGCAGCTAATGTATCGCCGCTTCTGGTCTGGTTAGGTTCAGAACAATCCGCGCATATCAGTGGTAAAATTTTTGAGTCTGAAGGGGGCAAGATTTCCATTGCCGATGGCTGGCGTAGTACCAAAGGCATTGATAAGGGCAATCGATGGCAACCGACGGAAATCGGTAGCGTCATTGATAAATTGCTGGCAAAAGAAAGCCCTGCTCAACCGGTTTACGGTGCTGAATAACCTGGCGAAAATAGCCCATGGAATTTTCCTTTAATCCAGAGCAGCAGCATATAGCTGAAGTTGCCGATACCTTCCTGGGCTCTGTAGCAGGCAGTGAAGCAATGCGTAGGGCTATGAAAAGAGAATCTGGGTTTGAAGTTGATGTATGGCAGAAAATAACACAAAAAATGGGTTGGCACTTGACACATATTCCAGAGCAGTTCAATGGACTTGGTCTAGGTTATATCGAGCTTTGCATATTGCTTGAGCGGATGGGCGCTAATCTGGTTTGTGCGCCTTTCTATTCGACAGTTGTTTTTGGTGTGAATGCGTTATTGATAACGGGCACAAAAGCACAAAAGCAGCACTGGTTAGAACAGATTGTAACGGGACAAAAACGTTTGACGTTAGCCTATTCCGGACAAGGTCGTGGATGGGGTACGGAATCTGTGACAGCCCAGTATCAAAAAAAAGATAACGATTTTATTATCAATGGTAATTATCACTATGTGATTGATGGCCATACAGTAGATGCATTGGTAGTTGCTGCCCGTGAAATTAAAAGTGGTAATTTGGGACTATTTGTATTGCCAACTAACACCGAAGGGGTGACTCGATGTTGGACCCCCTCAATGGATCAGACAAGAAAACTCGCAACTGTAAAATTATCTAATGTTATTCTGGGCAAAGATTCTTTTATGGGCGAAGAATCTGGAGATAGTTTGCCCACCCTGGATAATATTCTGGCGCTAGCATGCATTGCGCTCGCCGCAGAACAAATGGGAGTTGCGGAAAAATCATTAAACATGACAGTGAGTTACATAGCTCAGCGCAAGCAATTTGATCGTGTGATAGGTGGCTTTCAAGCACTGAAACATAAAGCGGCTGATATGTTAAACAGAGTGGAATCTGCCCGTTCAGCTGTTTATTATGCCGCCTGTATAGCAAATGAATTTATGGCTGGCAATGACATGGGTGCAGAATTGCTGGAAGCTGCCAGTATTGCAAAAGCCTACTGTTGTGAAGCGGCTTATTTTAATAGTGGTTTAGCACTGCAAATGCATGGCGGAGTTGGTTTTACCTGGGAGTACGATGTACACCTCTATTTTAAGCGTGCCAAGGCAGCTCAGGTCAGTCTCGGTGATACTGCCTGGCACAAAGAACGAATAGCTGATATTGTACTGGGTTCTGCTGATTAAGATAAGGTATTTAACGTACTTCCCGAATTTCCCCGCATTGCGTATAGTGCTTGATTCACATCTGTGTGACTCAAGCACTCATTGATCAAATATAGTGATGTTGAAACAGTCTGTAAGATTAGATTATTGTTTTGATACAAACAATCTTTGTATGAAAGATTCAGCGTGTTATTTGTTGCGATAATTCTTATGTACTTTGCTGCAGAATCTAGGTTGTAATTTTTATAAGAATGACTATGTGTCGGAAAGTCGAATATGCTGATCAGGACAATCGTTCATTAAAAAAACGACTGACACACTCTATAAATTTATATTCCTCGAAACGAATTACAGCGTGACGTGCATCATCATATATGACTAGTTCTTTCTCACCGCGTTTTGCTCCATAGAGATGTTGAACATATTTTAATGGCGCAATTTTATCCTTGCGTCCATGGACAAACAAAACAGGCACATTATCTGGAATTTTCTTGACTAAATCCAACTGTGGTCCACGACAACGAAGCGCATTTTTTAACCCTGCTCCAACCAGCAGCATGAGTACCGTGCCAAAAAAATAACTTATCCATATGGGAATCCACCGATAAAGTCTTTGAGCAACAAATTTTACATTGTACCCAGAACTTTCAGCGACAACAGCACTAACACGCCGGTCGGAGCTTGTAATTGCAATTGCTGCAGCACTTCCACTTGAGACGCCTACAATACCGACCTTGTCATGCTGTTTGTTTTGTTCGATAAAATCAAGTGCTGCTAATAAATCTCGAGCTTCACGTATACCGATGGTTGTCATCCCTCTTGGATCAAAATCACTTGCGCCATGATTGCGGCCATCGAGCATCAACATTGCAAAACCAGCATTATTTATTGCAGGAAGTAAAGGAAGATAATAGCGCCGATCATCCAGACCGCCGTGCAGTGCAATGATAACAGGCGGGCTTTTAGCATTTTGGAGATCCTTGTCTGGAGGCGGTACATACCAAGCATGGATTGTTAACCGGTCAACTGTGACAAATGAAATATTCTCATAGTTGAATCCTCTACTTAAGGGTGTAGCACCTTGCTCTACTGGTGGTAGTATAGAGTCATAAGGCTTTTTATGTCTTAAATGTTGACTGTATATAATAAATAATGCAGTGCCGATAGCCCAAAAAAAAAATCCAAAAAAATAAGTGATTATATTTAAAAAAATGTTAATCACTCAATGTGCTCCTTATATCAATATATTTTTGACTAAAATAAAATCTAAGTATTTTTAAAGAACTCAGGTTTTTGACAGGCCCATAGTTCACCCCAATAACGTCCGCCGCCATCAAGTGTAATGACTTCTCCTGTCATAAAATTTGAAGCATTGCTGCCAAGATAGCCAACCAATTCAGCTACTTCCCATACTGTTCCAAAACGTTTCATGGGATTTGAGCCTGTAAAGGATTCTACTGCGGAAATATCGTAAGCATGCATTCCTTCAGACGAAATAACGCCGGGCGCGATGCAGTTAACTCTAATATTGAAAGGTGCCCACTCCACGGCTACGGTTTTTGTCGTATATATAATACCAGCGCGGGCTGCGCAGGTATGAGCGATATCGAACATGCCTCGATCAATAACAGTAGTCATATTAATAATATTACCGGGTCGACCGTGGCTTCGCCATTTTTTTGCTGCGGCCTGCATCATAAACCAGGTGCCATTGAGGTTATTGTCAATAACGGCTTTCCAGCCGTTGGGGCTAATATCAATAGCGGGTTTTGGGAATTGACCACCAGCATTATTGAACAGAATATCGATGCCCCCTAACGTCTGCCAAATATCCTCAAATAGCTGATCTACAAAAGTGGCATTGCGAATATCTATTCGTCGGATCTCAACATCGAGCTGTGCTTTAGACATCACTTGGGCAGCAGTTTGAAGTTTATCCATATTGCGACCACAAAGAATGACTTTAGCGCCGAGTCGAGCATATAACCAGGCACTGGCTTTACCGATACCGCTTCCACCTCCAGAAATTAGAATCTGTTTGCCTTTAAAAAGCTCCGGAGAATAGACAGTGGGAGCGGATGCAAGTTGGGCATCGCTCATACCAAATGCAAGTTGCCGCTCAGTCATAACTCAAACCTATGCTGAGTAAATTAGCTCTTGAAAAGTTCACTGGCAATGATAATTTTTCTTATTTCTGTCGAACCTGCACCAATCTCTAACAATTTTGTTGTGCGAAATAAACGGTTGATTTCTGACTCCCAAATATAGCCGTTGCCACCAAATATTTGTACACTATTGTCGAGCACCCGATTGCACATATTGGCACAATACATAATCGAAGCGGCAGTTCGTGCATGAATGTCGCCTTTGCCTGCCTGAGTTTCATCTACTTCATTGATTTCTGCCAAAATACTCCAGCAGAATGTTTTCATAGTTTCTACCCAGACATACATATCAGCTAATCGTGACTGAACCATTTGAAATTGTGCAATGGGTTTACCAAACTGCTTACGGGTTTTGGCAAATTCGAGACTTAATGATAATGCACGTTCTGCAGTGCCTACACTAATCGGAGCAACCATGGATCTCTCAAAATCTAGTCCACTCATAACTACTTGATGACCTTGATGTTCATCACCAACAATATTCTCCAGTGGAACACGAAGGTTCTCGAAAAATAATTCCGCAGTTTGACTTCCTCGAAATCCCATTTTGTTCATCTTTTGCGCGACTTTAAATCCCGGCATATCACTTTCCACGATAAAGGCGGTAATACCCTTTGAACCTTTACCAGGGACTGTTTTGGCGTACACCAGACATATATCAGCAATGGGTCCGTTGGTGATATAAATCTTGCTACCGTTTAATATATAGTGATCATTCTCTCTTATTGCCCTTGTATTCATTGAGCCAAGTGCATCAGAACCCGCACCGGGCTCTGTTAAGCCAAGGCAACCAATAATTTCGCCGGAACAGAGTCTCGGTAGATATTTTTCACGGAGATGATCAGATCCATTTTTATCTATATTATTGGCACATAGATTGTCATGAGCAACCCACGCCAATGCCAGCGCATGATTCCAGCGAGAAAAGGCCTGGCAAATCAGCCCTGCCGAAAGCATATCAAGGCCCACACCGCCATATTTTTGGCTGACAGTGATACCCAAAAAGCCCAGTTTCCCTAGTACTTGCATAATATCGCTTGGCCACCACTCTTCATCATCCATCCTTTGCGCCAAAGGATATAATTGTTCTCTGGCGTATTTGTCCGCATGATCAAGTATATTCTGTTGTTCATTGGTAAGCGTAAATTGATTTTTCATTGTTATTTCGTCTTCCATAGATTTTGATATTGGGTATCAGTTTTCAATTTCAAGAAGGATGTCGTCTGTTGCAATTTGTTCGTCTGCTTTTACATTCAGTGTTTGTACAGAGCCATCTATCGGAGCTAGAATAGAATGTTGCATCTTCATCGCCTCTAGTACAACAAGCCGCTGACCTTTCTTAACTTCATCACCCTCAGTCACTTCAATACCAATAATTACTCCATGCATAGGCGCTCTAATTATGCTAGCGGTGCTATCAATATTGATATTTTCTACCCCTGCAATGATATTAGTAAGCTTAAATATAGTGGCTCCAGATATAGCTATATGTATTAACTTTTCGTCCTCGATACAAAAAATGGCAGATACTGTGCGCCCATTAACAATAAGTTTTGCACGATCAGTTGTTATTTCTAACACCGTGATATTTATTTCATGTTCTAGGAGTGATACTCTATAGGCACCCCCAGCTTTATCTGGAGAATATATTGAAATAATTAATTGATGCCCATTAATTTCATAACAGCGCAAGCTTTGTAAAACAGCAACACTCGACCAGTCAAGAAGTTCAGAACTCACATTCGATGCGACTGATTGGTAATGCCTCATCGCTGAAATGTGTTGTATTACGGCAGCAATAGCACAGTTCGTATAGATATTTTCATCTATATTTTTATTTTGTATAGGAGTTCTTGTAAAATTTTCAGCGATAAAACCAGTTGTTGATTTTCCATTGATAAACTGCTCGTTTTTTAACGCCGCAATCAGAAAATCACGATTTGTTTTTATGCCAAACAGAGCTGTATTATCCAGAGCCTTGATCAATTTTCTGCGCGCCTCCTCACGGCATGAGCCATGGGAAATTATTTTTGCCAACATCGGATCATAAAAAGGGGTCACCACTGAACCGGATTCAATACCTGAGTCTACCCTGATACCCGAAAAACTGGGCTCTATCCACTGAGTGACAGGTCCTGCGCATGGTAAGAAGTCATCATCTGGATCTTCAGCATATAAACGTACTTCAATAGCATGGCCTTGTAGCTTTATATCAGATTGTTTTAAATCAAGTGATTCTCCTTGAGCAATTTTTAATTGAAGTGCGACCAAATCGTGCCCTGTTATCATCTCGGTTACGGGGTGCTCTACCTGTAAGCGTGTGTTCATTTCCAGAAAATAAAATGTGCCTTCTTTATCGAGCAAAAATTCGACAGTACCAGCACCAATATAATTGACTGCTTTTGCAACACCAATGGCCGCATTGCCCATCTTTGCACGCAATTCAGGGATCATCACTGGACATGGTGCTTCTTCAATAACCTTTTGATGTCGCCTTTGAACTGAGCAGTCTCGTTCTGCAAAATGCACAATATGGCCAAAGGAATCAGCAAGAAGCTGAATTTCGACATGACGAGGCCTATTTATTGCACGCTCGAGAATCAGCGCACCAAAGCCGAATGTTTTCTTGGCTTCCAGGCGAGCCATATGAATACTATTGGATAATTCAGATAAGCAATCAATCCGGCGCATGCCAATCCCTCCACCACCTGCGGCAGCTTTAACCATTAGTGGAAAACCGATTTTTTTTGCTTCTGCTATCAGAATTTCATCGGATTGGTCTGAACCTTGATAGCCAGGTAAACAAGGAATGCCAGCATCGATCATCGCACGTTTTGAAATGGCCTTGTCGCCCATGATATTAATTGCGTGATGATCTGGACCCACAAAGATAAGACCTTCTTCCTGTACAAGCCGGGCGAATTCTGCATTTTCAGATAAAAATCCATAGCCGGGATGAATTGAGTCTGATCCAGATATTTTTGCAGCTTCAATTATTTTCTCCGGATTAAGGTAAGAACTGTCAGCTGCTGATAATCCTATGTAAACAACATCATCTGCAAACCTGACATGTGGTGCCTTAACATCTGCATCAGAATATACTGCAACCGTTTGTATCCCCATTTCTTTTGCTGTTCGCATAATGCGTAAAGCGATTTCACCGCGGTTGGCAATTAAAAGCTTCGAGATTTTTCTCATGATGTTGTAATAGTTGATTTCATTGTCAGGTGTAGGAGCTAGAATTGGAAAGAACCTGGTTAACTAAAATCTAGCGACTCCATAACTGTTAGCTTGACATTTGCGTATAGCAGCTTCTGAGCAGGTCTCTAGCGCAAAACCCAGTACTCTACGTGAATCTCTTGGATCTATAACACTATGTACCAAATTCCGACCAGCAGTATAAAAAGCATCTTGTTGTCTGATAAAATAGTCTGTAATAAATTTTTCTTGTTTTACTAAAGCGGACCTGTCAACTTTTTTTCCCTTACGGGTAGCAATTGATTCAGCGACCTGTGTCATGGTTTTAGCCGCTTGCTCACCACCCATCACATTGGTTGCTGCGTTAGGCCATGCAAACAAAAAATCTGGTTCATAGGCAGCGCCACACATACCGTAATTACCAGCACCGAAACTTGCGCCAATGATCATCGATATTTTTGGAATCCTGATATTGGATACCGCTTGTATCATTTTTGCACCGTGTTTAATCATGCCTGCCCGTTCAGATTCAGTACCAACAAGGTATCCAGTTGTGTTGTGTAAAAAAATTAATGGTAATTCGGTTTGATCACAGAGTTGGAAAAATTGTGCTGCTTTAGTAGCGCCAAAAGGATCAATTGGGCCATTATTGGCAATAATTCCACAAGAAAAACCCATAATACTTGCATGTAAACAAATTGTTGCACACCCATAGCGTGGTTTGAATTCGTCAAACTCCGATGCATCAACAATACGAGTAATTACCTCCCGAATATCGAATGGATCTTTATAATTAATTGAGACAATACCAACGAGTTCTTCAGAAGATAATAATGGTTCTTTCGTAGCGATGCGATGAGGTAAGTGTAAATTCTTATTCCACTGAAGACGACCTATGATGTCACGAGCTATACTCAGACCATGGGCATCATTTTCTGCCAGATATTCAACCAGGCCGGATACATTTGCATGCATTTCAGAACCTCCCAGTTCACGTTCTTTGGCTACTTCACCTGTTGCGGAATGTACTAGAGCTACTCCGCCCAAAGCAGCCAGGCCATTTTCTTTGACACCTACTACAAAATCTGAAAGTCCTGGCATATAGGCACCTCCCGCAGTAGAGGGACCGTGTAAAACGGTCAGGCTCGGAATTCCGGCAGCACTGAGCTGAGCTAGGTTCCTGAAGAGAGCGCCGGCCTCTACCCAGTTTTCTACAGTAAATTCCATCAGGTTGGCACCTGCACTTTCGACTAAATGAACCAAAGGCAGTTTTTGTCTTCTAGCAATACTTTGAATGCTCAGTCCAGTTGATACCGTAGTAGGCGTGTAAGAACCTGCACGAATACCACTATCATCAACCCATATCATACAGCGAACCCCTTTTATGAAACCGATGCCACAAATAACGCTGGCGCCTGGGATACTTGTTTCAGGATTGGAATCTTCAAACAGGTAGTTTGATAATGTATGCAGTCTTAGAAACGGCATACCGGGATCAAGTAAATGTGCGATGCGATCATGGGGTGCAATCTGTCCGCGTTTTTCAAAGATTGAACGGCGTTTATTTGATGCTTTTATTGCTCTTGTTTCAAGATCACGCAGCTGCTTGACCAGTTTTAGCATACCGACACGGTTATTTAAAAATCTTTCAGATAAAGGCTTTACTTGTGATTTAAACGTTGACACTGTAGTCTTCCAAAATGTGTAGTGTTTTATACTTTTAATTTAACTTTAGTTATAGATATGCGATCAATAACATCCGATTAAATAAATTTTTACTAGTTGTCTCCGCCATTTGTAAAACTAGGTTACTTACATGAACTAAAACAAAGCTGAATGATGTGATTTTTAAACTAATTTCGAATTATAATGTGTCTTTTACTGCCAGATATTTGAATAATTTTCCCATACCCTTTTCTGTATCATAAGATTGTTTTCACTCAGAGGAATTAGTATTCGATTCATCATTTGATGTTTAGTATGGGCCACTCGAATTGACTCATGGGGTATTGATATATTGTTTTCTTGGATTTGAACTTTGTGTTCACTGTCTATCATTTGAGTCATCTTGGGGTTTCATTTTAGTTATTGATCTGAATCATTTTGGTTCTGTATGGCGTTATTTTTATCCTGCCGGGATACGTTTATTTTGATATACTAAGACTCAATTCTATAGGTTGTCATTGCAGTTTTACATCTGTCATTTTAAGTTTTAACTCGGCGGAAATATAGCGATGCTATATTGCTAGAAATCTCATTCAATATCCGTATACTTCCATCACTATATAGTTGCCGGGTTGATAAGGCACACTTGACATTTGAAATCTGAATAAAATATACTTATAAAATACGCTTATTCCAATGAAAAGTGTAACAATTTTTAATATCAGCTTTGTCTTCTCCAAAAATTTCTAAGATTTCTACTGAAAGTAAGATGTTGGGTTGCTCGGAGCTGGTAGTATCTTAGACTGATTACCCTGACAGATAAGTGAATGATTATTACTTTGCAAAGCATTCTTTATGAATTTGTAGAGACATTTAAGATTGTTTTACTAGTCTCAAGATCAATATTTTCCATGAAAAAGTAAATCAATGTGTGGGGCATTATTCAGTACTGACATAGTATTTTTCCATTACACTATTTCTTACTATCGATGAATGATATAATTTTTAAAATTACATCAATATATATCCCCCGAGCAACAATCATTAACTAATGATTCTCTTATAAAGAAATTTTGAGATTTAACTGATATTCAAAGAAACTGTGCTTTCAGAATACACTATTTTAGATACCTGGAGCACCTGTGATCGATAGAGTTCCGAAGAATATGAGGTCATAAGCAGACAGATAGCGATACTGTTGGGATCGAGTTTGAATTTTTAACAATAAGCAAATACAACTTTTGATCCTAGAAATTATTGCTTTGATATCGAAAAGATCGTCATTAGGGCCTATACATATTGTCTAGAAAAAACAATCTCTTGGTTAAGAGGTCTACATTAACTTTTGATTAAGCTCAATTCTGAAAGTTGGTATTTTTATATGCTTTGTAACCGCATATTGATATAAATAATAATATTTAAAGCGGTATACAGGCAGTAATGTCCGCTACAGGTTGAAAATAGGATTTTTTGTTCGGTTATGCCGGACACTGTTAATGGCAAACAGATTGCGATAGAAATAGAGCTTTGACACTATCGTTTCACGCTGGATTTCCGAATACAATATAAGTGACAAAGTGATACCACAGAAGCTGATAAATTAGCTTTTCTTTGTGTGATGACCAATAAAAGACAGATTTTAATTAAAAATTATTAATGTGTTCCAACTACAGAAATGTCTGATATTAGGGGTAACCCAGTGTCGAATACTTTGATCGAATCCCTGCAATCCGATGGTGTTATGTACCTATCCATGAACCGTCCAGAGGTCCACAATGCATTTGATGAGTATCAGATTGATCAACTGACAGCTGCTCTTGAAAGAATTAATAAAAATGTCCATATAAAAACAGTTATTCTCGGTGCCGAGGGAAATAGTTTCTCGGCAGGAGGCGATCTAAACTACATGCGGCGTATGGGGAACAATAGTTATAAGGAAAACCTAACAGACGCGAGACGTCTGGCAAATTTAATGAAAACATTGAGTACTATTTCAGTACCAACTATTGCGCGGGTACAGGGCGCGGCTTTTGGTGGTGGAGTGGGTTTGATTAGCTGCTGTGATTTTGCCTTTGCTGCCTCTGGGGCCAAATTCAGTCTTAGCGAAGTCAGGCTCGGTATGGTCCCAGCTACCATTGCCCCTTATATTATTAAGGCAGTTGGTCAAAAAGCCGCAAGTAGATTATTCATGAGCGGAGAAGTGATTGACTCTGATCGCGCCTGGCAACTTGGTCTGATCAGCCATTTATCTGACCCGAAATCCCTGGATTTGGATATTCAAGCTTTTACGAAAAGTCTATTGAATAATGCCCCGATAGCTGTAAAAAAAGCAAAAAATATCGTTTCGGAGATAACCCAGGATTCGATAGATGACGAAATTATCCAAAAGACTATAAGTTTAATTGCTGATCTTAGAGGATCAGAAGAGGGAAAAGAAGGATTAAATTCCTTTTTGGAAAAGCGTAAACCCAAATGGAATTTATGAATCCTGGTTGTGAATTAAACTAACTAATTGATATTGATTTATAAGCACAATCTACCAAGAAAAATATTCAATGATTCTGGTGATAGATAGTTGCGAAAATTTGTCTATACTATTTTGATCTGTTGAATAAATATAGCTATTTTCAGGATATGATCTGGAGCTGTTTAAATTCATACTTGCCTGAGATAATAATCAGATTTTTAGAGAGTAATATATGAAAAAAAAACCCATCATACGCATTGCCAATGCGCAGGGTTTTTGGGGTGATAGCGCCCTTGGACCTAAGCAGTTGCTTGCAGAAGAACAGCTTGATTACATTACTTTGGATTATCTCGCTGAAATATCACTGAGTATTATGCAGAGACAAAAAATGCAGAATCCTGATAAGGGTTATGCAATGGATTTTGTCGAATTGCTAAAAAACATAGTGCCTGTATGTAAAGAAAAAGGGATCAAAATTATCGCCAATGCAGCAGGGGTGAATGCAGAGTGTTGCCTGAGGAATACAAAATCTACATTAAAATCATTAGGTTTACACGGTATTAAAATTGGCATCGTAGAGGGTGACGATATTCTGAAAAATATTGACCGGTTTTTATGCAGTGGTCATGAGATGAGAAATATGGAAAGCGGCGAGAGGCTAAGCAGTATATTAGAAAAAGTATTAAGTGCTAATGTATATATTGGTGCACAACCTATTGTTGATGCATTGAATCAGGGTGCTGATATTGTCATCACTGGCCGTATAAGTGATCCGTCTCTTACACTTGCCCCTCTGGTACACGAATTTAAATGGTCAATGAACGACTATGATAAACTTGCCGCAGGTACCATTATGGGACATTTGCTCGAATGCGGAACACAGGTTACCGGGGGAAATTATACTGACTGGAAGGAGGTATCTGGATTTGCCAATATGGGCTATCCGATAGTTGAAGCACAGGCTGATGGGAGCTTTGTTGTAACTAAAGCTGAAAACACTGGTGGGTTAGTTAATTTAGCTACAGTCACTTCACAGTTATTGTATGAAATCGGCGATCCGAAAAACTATTTTGGACCAGATTGTACTGCTGACTTTACTAGCATAAAACTCACACAACAAAGTAAAAATCGAGTTGCAATTTGTAATATAAAAGGGAAAGCGCCTACATCAAGTTATAAGGTTTCCATTTCTTACGAAAAAGGGTATAAAATACTCAGTACACTTTGTGTATCTGGCCCC
Organism: Microbulbifer sp. 2205BS26-8; assembly: GCF_030731025.1. Classification (NCBI taxonomy): domain Bacteria; kingdom Pseudomonadati; phylum Pseudomonadota; class Gammaproteobacteria; order Cellvibrionales; family Microbulbiferaceae; genus Microbulbifer; species Microbulbifer sp. 2205BS26-8. The sequence continues at coordinate 89,898 of NZ_JAVAMR010000011.1, forward strand.
GATGCTATAGAGAAGTCGAACTTGATTTATAAGATGGTCTTTGATCGTCTTGCTATACACGGCATAGAGATACCAGAGCAAGATCGATTTATAGAAATTTTTGGTACTAATGTTCTGTATAAAGGGTTGGTACCAAAAAATCAGCAGCCTCATGAAGTTTTGGTGCGTATTGGTGCTAGAGGCTCGGATGCAAAAAAACTGGATGTACTTGGTTCAGAAATTGCTCCTCTTACTACGTCCGGTCCCCCAGGTATTACCGGCTTTGCCGGTGGTAGGTCGCGTGCCAAAGCCGTTGTGGGTTACTGGCCTGCCTTGATTGACAAAAGTGAAATCACTACTTCGGTGCGTGTTGAGGAAATTTAATATGGCAATTGTTAAATTACAACAGTTGGCTATTGCCCGTTCTGGTGATAAAGGCAATATCAGCAACATTGGGATTATGGCCAGAAGTAGCGATATTTATGAGTATTTGTGTAAAAAACTGACAGCGGATGTTGTTAAATCCTATTTTAAAGAAATTACCTTCGGTAATGTAATACGCTATGATCTACCAAATCTGAATGCGTTCAATTTTATATTAGAAGATGCCTTAGGTGGCGGTGGAACAGAAACATTGCTTACTGATGCTCAGGGTAAAGTATATGGTGCAGGCTTATTACATTTGGAAATGGATATCCCCGATAAATTGTTTGAGTCAATTACTATGACGAAATAATAACTTACTCTCATGCAAGTTAAGCTTTCAATGAAAAAACAATTCTAAATACTTGCAAAAAGCAGTATCTGAATTTCTTAACATCATCAAAGCAGAATTTCCTGGAAAAAATATATTGCTTGAAATTGATTATACAATGTTTGGGAGATCTATATAAATGACCTGCTTTTAATTTCCATCATCACCATGAATTTTGCTTATATAGAATAAATGTCGTTATTGGTTTCATTATACAACTTTTATTGAGATCGACCCAGTGAATACCAGTTATATGACTTACAGATCAACAGAATTTATTTAAAAGTTTGAACAAAAAAATATAGTCAAAGCAAAAAAATAGTAAAACCATTCGGAAAATCCAGTACACTGAGTCAATTTAGTGCGTGTATAGATACAAACCCTACTTTTAATAATCACAATGTAGAGACTACTATGAAAACCGCGTTTATCACTGGAGCCGCAGAGGGGCAGGGGCTTTCCTTGGCACTAAAGCTGGACGACTTGGGCTGGAAGGTATTTGCAGGTGTTCTACCTGGCCTTGTTACCTCCAAGCTGACTGTCAGTGGCAGGAACATCATTCCAGTCGAACAAGATGTATCCACCACAGATTCTGTTGTCCAGAGTTCAGAAACAGTCGCGTCGAAACTAAATGGCGCCGGATTGAATTTGTTGGTAAATAATGCAGGAATCGCCAATTTGGCACAGGGGGTTATTGAGGGGTTGGATATAGAGGATTTACAACAGTTGTTTGAGGTTAACACCTATGGTCAATTACGAACAGTGCAAGCCTTTTTGCCGATGTTAAGAGCAGTTGCACCTGAGGCTCGTATCCTGAATTACGCCTCTGGAGTGGTTATTGCCAATACACCTGGGGCAGGTGCTTACACCATGAGTAAACATGCGGTTACCGGCATGACGCTTACATTACGTCATGAACTGGCGCCATTGGGAGTACAGGCCACTACTATCATGCCCGGGGGGGTCAAGACCAGTATGACCAAGGATATTCACCGGACAACTCAAGAAATCTGGAACCAGATTAGCGACAATATTCGTACAGTATATGAACCCCATCTTCGTGAAGCTACAACTCAAATATTGCCTGATATGGTCGTTAATCGGGGTAATTCTGTCGAAGAAATGACCGAGAAAGTACTTAAGATTATTGGCACCGTTAAATTAAAACCGATTTATCTGGTTGGCAAAGATGTTAAGCCACTCGGTATTATGCGTCGCTGGCTGTCGGATAGTACCTTGGAAAAACTGATTCGTATGAGCTATAAAATCGATACTCGTTATTAATTATACAGTGTCTATCTTCACCAATATCTAGGAGTATCTTTTTCGCCATATCTTAAATTTCCACTGGAGTAATACAATGACCATATCGTCCATATTTAATGCACAGAAATCAAATCATGGTGTACTACGAGCACGCTCATCGCAACAGCGTATTCGTCAATTACAGGCCCTAAGGGCGAAATTAATACATAGTAAGAGGGATATCTGTGATGCACAGAATAAAGAATTGAAGACCTGTGATATGGACACCGAAGCACAATTAATGATGCTTAACATTGAAATTGATTTTATCTGTAAACACTTGTCACGATGGATGAAACCAAGAAGAGTAAAAAACAGCCAGGCAACCATAGGTAAAAAATGTTATATTCAATATGAACCCAAAGGGTCAGTACTTAATATTTCAACCTGGAATGCACCCATCGCAATTAACATTATGCCAATTATTGGTGCTTTAGCAGCTGGTAACAGCGCTATTATCAAACCCTCAGAGTTAGCACCACATACAGCGACAGTTACCAGCGAAATTATTAGTGCTATTTTTCCACGAAATCAATGTGCTGTATTTGAAGGCGGGCCGGAGATTGCACAGGAGCTATTAAATCACCCGTTCAATCATATCTACTATACTGGTGGCCATCGAGTAGGTCGTATTGTTATGAAGGCAGCCGCAGAAAATTTTTCAGACATCACGCTGGAAATGGGTGGAAAGAACCCAGCTATAATAGATGCCACTGCAGAAGTGAGTAATGCTGCTCTCAAACTTGCCTGGGGACGTATGGCGAATGCCGGTCAAGTGTGTATTGGACCTGATTATATTTTAGTTGATCAAATGGTCGAGCAATCATTTATTTCTGCTGCTAAGGCCGCATTGATAAGATTGTATAATCCACGTGGATATGGTTTTAAAAATTGTGCAGAGTTTCCTCGTCTTATCTCCGATAGCCATTTTGAGCGAGTTAAAGGTTTGATTGATGAGGCCATCAGCAAAGGTGCAATACTGGAATTTGGTGGTGAATATGATGCAGAACAGCGTTATATATCACCAACTATTTTAAGTGGTGTGAGCGATACTATGGCCATTATGCAGGAGGAGGTATTTGGTCCGGTTATGGTTGTTATTGGTTGCGAAAACTCTGAACAGATGCTGTCAACAATCAAGCGTCAGCACAAACCATTGGCACTTTATATCTTTTCCAAAAACCGATCTACAATCAATTATTTCTTGCATAATACATCAGCGGGATCTACCGTAGTAAATCATAATTTGATTCAATCTGGAACCAATCCGAACCTGGCTTTTGGTGGAGTAAATCATAGCGGTACTGGTCGAATTGGTGGGTTTCAGAGCTTCCTAGAGTTCTCTAATCCACGCTCAATAGTAGAATCCCCCCTAGGTTGGCGTGATATTAATATCAATTTTCCACCTTACTCAAAAATTTACAAAAAATTAGTTGCCAAAATGCTAAGTTAATGGGCTGAACATTATTATCTAAACCAGTATATAGAGCAGAAAGATTGGCATTAATAATCGGCGAATGTTATTGGATGTTTTTCAAAAAATGCGGCAACTGCTTTCTTAAAGTCGTAACTGTCTGTGGTTTTATTTTGGAATTTTGCCTCTATATCAAAGGCTTCTGGCAAATCAGCCATGATAATGTGACGCAGTAATTTTTTAGAGTATTTTTGAGCCAATGGAGAACCCTTTGCAATTTGTTCAGCCCAGGATTGTGTCTCCGTCAAGAGTGTATTTGCAGGCACTACTTTATTAGCAATACCAAGGTACAAACATTGTTCTGCAGACAATTTTTTAGAGCAGATAATTGCCTCCATTGCTCTCTTGTAACCTAAGGTGTTAAGCAAATGCCAACTGACTCCCCCATCGGGTATAAGGCCAATGGCAGCAAAAGCTTGATAGAGATATGCATTATCCGCCATCACACAAAGATCACAAGCCATTGCCAATCCGGTTGCTATACCTGCACAGGCGCCGTTAATAGCTGAAATATACAGCTTGTCAGAATTCCTGATAGCCATCAAAAAGGGCTTGTATTCTTTCAGAAGCTCCTCCTCAATTGTATTGTAATGTGATAAAACATCCTTTAAATCAGCACCTGATGAAAAACATCTTCCCCTGCCAGAAATAATTATATTCCGTACGATACTATCAGAATCTGCCTGCTCAATCGCTTGTGATAGCTCAGACTTGAGAGTGGAATTAAACGCATTTAAGCTTTTGGGTCGGTTCATGATAATACAGGCAGTTCTATTTTTTATGCTGTATTCAATCGTTTTAAATTGGTTCATTTTTTCTCTTTATATGATATTCTGTTTATATCTTTACTAAATATCAAAGATAAGCAATAAGATATAAATCTGCAATACAACACTTTGATATGTTAGTCCATGCAAGTAATATCTCACCGCATTTTTTCAGTATCTTACAAATACAATTACGTGTATTCTGTATTGTATTAATTTCTATTTCATTGGTTCGCTGTAAATTTTGTAAATTATATTCAGAAAATATAATGAACAGGGTTATGAGTAAGATAAATAACTTTACTGATCACGTGGTAATTGGACTGAATTTATACATCCCTCATCTTTCTTATAACAGTGTGTACATAGTTTATTGTTTTATAGGTGTATCAATGTCTAAACTAGCATTATTCATAGGATTTGCTTTACTAACATTTCTGGAGTGTATGAATCAATAAACATAACTCTCAAGTTCAAAGGTATTATAGGTAAATCAATAATCCAAAATTGAAAAATATGTTGATCCATCTTATGGTTATTATTCATACAACACTATATACGATCAATTTAAATTTATGATTCTATTTTAAATTACATTATTGGCACTATGGTATCAACAATAGGTTTTTACTTAATCATTATCTCGGGAGCATTTATCGGATTACCAAGGAGCTTTGCATAACTTTCTGGCTGCTGTCCATCAATATCAACTATCCCCATTTTTTTAGCCAATGTAGTGTTCCACCAGGATGCTCCTGTATACGTCATGGCGGTGTTGGATCTGTCTACTGCATCTATAATTCGACCTGTAAATTCAGAGGATTCCATACCTGATTTAAATACTTCGTATTCAGCTGGCAACTGATTGTTTTCAATGGCTGGTTGTAATCTCTCTGTACGCACAATTCCTGGCCATAAAGCAAAAGCAGCTACATTGTATTCGCGTAATTCCTTGGCTATATCGTACATCATTTTATCTTTTGCTGCTTTGCCCAAGCCGTAGATAACCGAATGAATATAAGCGCGTGCTGCTGGCGATGATACAGTGACCATCAAACCACTTTGAGCTTTGACCATATGTGGCGCAGCGTGATAACAGGCAAGATAGTGTGCACGCAGTCCGACATTTATCATGGCGTTCCAGTGTTGTTCAACGGGTCTTTGCCAGAAAGGCTTCCATACTGATAAATCATCAGGAACCTGATAGACACAATTAACCAGAATATCCAATTGTCCTTGTTCATCCATCACCCGCTCCAGCAATTGTGCGATCTGTTTATCATCATTGTGATCACATTTAACAGGGATAACTTGTCCACCCCGTTCTTTTATCTCTGCCACAGTCGTTGAGAGTGTGCCAGGTAGACTTGAAGTCTGGTTTTCAGATTCAGAACGCCCGGTAATATATACTATGGTATCATCACCAGATAAAGCCAGTGCGGTGCCTTTACCAATTCCGCGAGTGGCACCTGTTACCAAAACAATACGGTTTTTTGTCTTACTCATATCGATTCCGGTTTAATTTATTCCATACTTAATTTTGTTCCTAATTCCTTTCACCTTTACTTTAAAACCACGCTCTGGGCCCGGTGTCGGTGCAACTTTTATTTTCAGAGCATAGTCAAAAGGATCCAACTGGAGATCCAGCCGGTAAAATAGTCGTGCCATTGAGAGCACCATTTGAACCTCGGCAAGTGATCGGCCCAGGCAAGTATGTGGTCCACGGCCATAGGGAGAAAATGCGTTGGCTTGCAAGTGTTCTCCACGACCTTTATTGTAACGCTCAACATCAAACTTTTCTGGTTCTGGGTAAAACTCTTCCATAAGATGAGGAACTGTGATTCCCATATACAGCAATTCACCTTCTTTGATTTCATAACCAGCAAAATTAAAATCGATATTGGCTGCGCGCATGGCTGCTGCTGTTACCGGGTACATACGCAGACTTTCCATAATAGCCCCGGAGAGCGTTGGCAGTTCTTTTAAGCATGAAGTATCCAGATTTGGATTTGCAAATACAGCATCCACTTCCTGCTGAACCTTTTGATACACATCCGGATGTTTCAGTACAAGATAAATTAGGTTTGCTGTTGTATTGGCAACTGTATCAAGGCCTGCAACATAAGGTCCGGTTAGTGTCAAAATAAGATCGCTCTCTGGAATCAGGTCACTGTTACGCTCATGTTCCTCCATAATGTCATCAATCAGATTTTTCTCCTGATTGGCTTTTTTTCTTTTATTAACGTAGTAATCTTTTATCATCGACTCGCCCAACTCATGCACACGTTTAAAAGCCCGTCTATATCTCGGTGCGTATAATAATATGCGTGGACGTTGACGAGTAACCAGAACATTCAGTATCGTTTTGATAGTAATTCGGATATCTTCAACATAATTTAATGGTACACGACCTGTAAGAAATAGACCCAATTGACCCGTTACCAGGCGCTGCATAGCCGAAACTACGGGAACAGAGTGTCCAACCTGCCAGTCCAGCTTTAGCATATCATCGGTTGCTTGTAAAAACTGATCAAATTTACCGATCAGTATTTTTCGTGAATACCCTTCTCTCATCACCGCACGAAGTCTAGCGTGTATTTCACCACTTTCAGCAGTTAATTGATACTTTGCCTGATATGCATCCTTCATCTGCTGCCAGAATTCCTTTGAGCGTAACTTTTTTTTTCCCTCTTTGGATCCCATAAATTCTACAGCTTCTGGGCCTGCCAATACTTTATAGGTTTTATTGAGCACTTTAACTCTGAAAATAGGCCCGTGCTCTCGGTAGCATTTATAAAAAAAAGGCCCTGGACCTCCGTTTTTGGCCATTTGTAGTGTATTGCCAACAATGGGTAATCCTTTCACTAAAGGTGGTTCACTATTTGAAGCATATAGTCTCATAGAGCTGTCTGTCATCACTAGTTACTCTTTCAGGTTATGGCAATCAATTTAAGAACATGGCATGTCTGGATCACGTAAACCGGCAAGCCAGCCGCCATCAGCAATAAACTCCGATCCAGTTGAATAGCTGGCTTCATCTGTAGCGAGAAATAAACTAACATAAGCAATTTCCAGAGGTTGCCCGACTCGTGGTATTGGGTGTTTTGCGTAATAGGTCCTGTTCATATCCTTTTCACTGGTTCTGTCAGCACCACCCATTTTGGTATAGATACCACCGGGATGTACGCTGTTAACACGTATACCGTACTGCCCCAGTTCTATAGCTGCACTTTTCGTTAATCCACGTACCGCCCATTTAGATGATGAGTAAGCTCCAAGACCTGCTGAAGAATGCAATCCATCGACTGAGGAAACATTGATAATCGAACCTATGCCTGCCGCTTTCATCGGGTCAATTGCACTACGAATACCCATGAAGGTTCCCAATTGGTTGACTTCTATAATCCGCATGTACTCCTCAGGCGAGGTATCAATAATAGAAGACATGTGTAAAATTGCGGCATTATTAACAAGAACATTATAGGTTCCCAGTGTCTGAGCCTTAGTAACAGCAGCCGTCCAATCTTCCTCTATACTGACATCCATATATTGGAAAACAGTCATCTCACCCAGCTCCACAGCAAGGGCCTGTCCACGCTGTTCGTCTATATCGGCAATAACCACCTTGGCACCATGCTCAACAAACAGGCGCACAGTCGCTTCCCCGATACCACTTGCACCACCTGTAACGATGGCTGTTTTCCCAGTGAGCCTTTTCATATCTCTGTCCTATCCAATTTATAAAAATTTGATGACGAATTACTTTATGTCTTTTACTGTATCAATTTTCAAATGAAGTATTTCTAATGTCAGATTTACCCGAGCATAAGGAAATCAGTAATCTCATCATTCAAGCAACTCATTGTTATACAAACTTTAGGAGTTTGCAGCACTCAATTTTAATAAGCGTAAGAAACTGTCATACCAAAAGTTTTTGGATCACCAAAAATGACCAGTTCATTCTGACCGAAAGGCACTGCAGTACCACTAAAGTTGGTTATTAGATATTCTTTATCGGCTAGATTTTTACCCCAAAAGGTGAGCTTGCTCTCGTGTTTGTCCAAGTGGTTCATGCTTAAGGATATGGCGGCATCAATAACTCCGTAAGAACCCATTGCCACACTATCGGCACTATTGACTGAACTGTATCTCTCTCCTCCCTGATAGTTATAACCTAGAAATGCATCAAGTTTCCACCGGCCAAATCCTAAAGCGTAATCGAAGGCAAAAGTACCTGACTTTTCAGGTGCATAAGGTAATCCATCAATTAAAGTAGTGTCGGGAAGCCCAGATAATGGCAAGATATCACCTCCCAAATCACTATGCAGTAAACCCAGGCTCAGGGATGCCCTGAGATTTTCAACTAACGCTATCTGTAAATCCAATTCAATGCCATTAATTTCAACGCCATTGATGCCAATAAAATCTCTTTCAGCACTTGATGTGCCTGTTTGAATGCTGGTCTGATAATTATCAACATCCATTTTAAATACAGCAACGTTGAGTCTCACTCGATTATCCAAAAATTCGCCTTTAAAACCCAATTCATAAGCGAGAGTTTCTTCCGGAACGAAACCTGAAGTATATAAAGCCAAATTCGATGAGCGAGTAGACGTTCCACCCGATTTATATCCAGAGACCACTTTCCCATAGATGCTGCTATCCTTATCGATATCGTAGGTAATTGTTAAAGAAGGATCAAAATTACTAAAGTCGCGATCATAGAGCGCGCCATAGGGTGCACTTGCTGCAAAACTAGGAGAATTCGGGTTGAATCGAAATGCCTGGCGACTATCTTTGGCGTAGCGTGCACCTAAAGTGTAGGACCAATAGCTGTCATTTGGTACAAAGGTTAACTGGCCAAAAACAGCAAGAGATTCATTTTTAGAATCGGTGAATTCATATGCCCTGGCTGTATTAAAAGAGGTACCAACTAAATCCGAGTATGCCCTATCCGAGTAAAAGTAAGCTCCGGCAACATATTCGATAAAGTTTGTAGAACCAATAAATTGGAATTCTTGTGTCTTTTGTTGAAAATCCAGCTTACGCCTCCCTTGTGAGGTTGCGCCAAGGGGTCCTGCAGCAACAAGAAATGTACCTGCTGGTAGCCCAAATGCCGGCTCGGCCAGGGCAATCCCGATCCCGCTTCTTACAGATGGAGCACTATCATGAAAGAAGCTGTTATTTACCTCTCGATAACCTGTGATCGATTTAATAATTAAATACTCTGAGATATTCCAAGTTAAGGTAAGATTATGGCCATTTATTTCTAACAGATTATCCTGTAGCGGCCTTACTGCTGTGACCCTGTCCAAGCGATCAGCTTGCGCCGGTATATCATGTTCTGCTATGCCGACAACATTGACTAGAATATTCGGTGGTAGAGAACTGCTTAAAAACTGAGAAAGAATCGGTCCAACCAGCACGGTGCTGAGGTCACCACCTGCAATCACTTGTTCATATCGGCTAGTATCTTTTACGTCAGACGTATCGTAAGCGTAATCGAGCCTTAAGTTCTCGATGAGATCACCACTGATGTCAACCCTATAGGCTTCACGATCTTCAGCACCATAATCAAGAGGATCCCCTATGGCTTCAACAGTTCCATCCCGTTTTGATATCAATGCTGAAAGTTTAAGGGCTGCAGTTTCACCAAGTGGAAAATTAATATTTGTTCTTGACTTGAAATGGCCCAGATTACCGCCTGTCAAGGCCTGCTTAAAGCCAAATTCTCCTAACACAGGTTTGGCAACAATCAAGTTCACTGCCCCGCCCGTTGAGTTACGCCCATACAAGCTTCCCTGTGGTCCTCGCAGGATCTCGACTCTCTGAAGATCAACGACTTCTAAGCCAGAACCAATTGAAGAGCCAACGTAAACACCATCGATATACAGTGCCACCGCAGGGTCCTGAGTTATCTGTGCATCTAATTGGCCGAGTCCACGGATTATTAATCTAGCAGTATTGTTATCAGATGGGAAAGGCGATACCGATAAGTTCGGGATACTGGCGCCAAGATCATCAAGCTCATCAATTCCACGTTTCTCGAGCGATACTTGTTCAAACGCAGTAATAGAAATAGGAACCTTTTGTAAGGATTCTGACCTTCGCTCAGAGGTAACTGTTATTTCCTCAAGAACAAGTCCTTCGCCATAAACAGGATCAACTACAAGAAACACTACTGGTGTCAAACTTTTCAGTAATAGATTATATAACTGTCTTGATTTAATTTTCATACTTGTTATCCCTGTCTATTATTGTTAAAAGTTTAATGTATGCGTGAATTTTATTTCAACATCAGAGCATTTGTAAGTCTGTCATTTTTTCTAAATAGGAGGTGTCCAAATTTCCGTAAATAATAAAATTAGTATTTTCAGGTATAAGAGTTTTCTGATAAAGCATGCTGCAAGCTCCTACAACGGAAATAATAAATATAATATAAATTTATCATCGTTATTCCCACCGGTATTCTGTTATTACAAGTGAGTTTTTCTTTATAAAGAAGAGCCGTTCTCACCCCTGTTTCTTCTGCAAAATTTAAGGAATATTGCCTTATCGATGATTTGTACGCAGTTACTATTATCCCTGTTATCGGGTCAGTTTATTTGGCTGCTTTATAGTACACAGGATTTAACTATTTTCAGGTAATAAACTATGTGATATTGCTTTTCAACGAATGATGTCGCTATTTATAATGTTCTCGATTGTTCGAAATAGAAACCTCGACGATGGATTGCTCTCTTCCTGATAAACAAAAGGATTGCCGTTGCCGTTGCTGTTCTGTTATTCATTTCTTTCTTGATAGACAGGCCTATTTATGTTTTATCATGTTTAGTTAACTGATATTTCTAGAAACGCTTATGAGTATTGGCGATGACTGACTCACGGATTGTTATTATGCAATATGAAGGATTCTAGCTGTTACTCATTTATTGGATTGATGAAGGACATTTTAAAATCTGTCCGTTTTTCTGGACTGGATCTGAAATATGAATAG
>NZ_JAVAMR010000109.1:0-1863 GCF_030731025.1 Microbulbifer sp. 2205BS26-8
CCCTCTGATCAGATCTCATACAAAACTGCTCGCACCCGCTGGAAAACCCCGTGGTTACTGGCTTCCAGCCATTTTGACCTGTGAAAAATCTCTTCGATTCTCTTCATTTTTCTTCAATTTGTGAAATCCCGAAAATCGCTACAGCCCACGGCTGGCGGGGGTTTGCGGTGTTTTCCAATTTCACTGGCTAAGGAAAAGCGCAAAACCGGCAGGCGTGGGGAGGAGTGATCGCAGGCCCTTTTCCGCGTTCAAAAAATATACAGATCAATACATGCCAGCTGATTAAGTGCCTGAATTACCTTGAGTTTGTCGCCTCCAAGGCAAAATGGGGTAACACTGCTGGCTTTGCTATGTGATGAAGAGAATTGAAAACCCAAGATGGTAATTTAAGGACAGGATCTGGCAGCTTTGTCGGCTGGCCAATTGCGAGGGATGTCTTGGGGGGTCAATTCAGGAAAGATCCTGCTGTTCACCATCTATAAAATGTACTGCTAAATCTCCAATCAGTTCATCAGTTTTCTTTTTTACAATAGCTAACTGGTACCAATTACCATCAATATTAAAATTTGAGTAATCAATAGCTTTAAAAAGATCCAAGGCGTTCTGATAAGAATAGTCTGTCCAATTCTGAAATTTGGCTATCTCTGGCTGAGAACGATATTGAGCAAAAGCTTCTAAATCTTTTTCCTCAAAAGACCTAATAATGAATCGTTCTGTTTTAAGTATTGGAGTTTTCATTGAGGACTTTCAATAGGCATAACGTCGCCCTCAATGGCTTGTCCCCCCAAATGCTGTTGTAGATTTTGACCCATAATTCCTCTTAGCAGATGAAATAGCTTTTTTCATATTGATTTTTAGTTCCGGAAACATTTCCCCTAACGGATTGTCCAACCAGGTTGGATTGAGCCCCCTTTTATTTTGGATAATGCGCGTTATCATTACTCACAGGTTGTCAAAGACTGGGTAGGGGAAAATGATCGAATCAATTTGGTGTTTTTACCTGCCTACTCTCCAGAATTAAATTTGATTGAACGGTTATGGAAGTTTTTCAAGAAAAACGTTCTTTACAATAGATACCATGAGAATCTGAAAGCGTTTAGGGAGGCATCGATAGAATTTTTCCAGGGAATAGGTCGACGAAAAACAGAGTTATCAAGTCTACTTGGTGGAGGATTTGAGGGGTTTTGACTCTCCCCGAAAACCTAAATCTCAAACGCTTTGGGTATATTAAAAATAAAAATGCGTATCTCATTCTATTGCCTTAAAGCCTTGTTGAGAGGCAGCGAGTGAATTTGCTCGCTGCGTAAAGAAATTGCGGTTAGTACTTGAATCTGCGAGTATAGTGCTGCAAGTAGGAAGAAATTTTTAATTGCTTGCTATGTAATCAGTCAATCGGTTTCCCGCAACGCAGTGATGACGCAAGTGGTTTCCTCGTCATCGATAACATACGCTAGCCTTTTACCCCTTGCTTTTGCAGACAAAGCATAAGCATACTGGGCTTTATTAAACTCAGTGCCATCCATATCGATTTGTCCTCGACTGAAGGAACAATTTGAAGCGAATTGAGGGGAGGTGATGTATGCAGCACCATTATTAAGTTCCAAAGTCCAGTCGGTAAGTATTGTTCCCCAAACCCGCGTCGCGCTAGCTGTACTCGAAAAGGCTGACATTGCCGTTGCAATGATTGCTAATCCTAAACCATTTTTCATATATTCCTCTTTTGTGTTTTTGAGTTATTGTCAATTCTGGTGTTCAACAAGCCTGATTAAGCAGCGCTCTGACCGGCCGTTGTCACCTCCTCTCCATCCTTGAATTTCACTCCGGTGATGACCTTGGCAAGGTAGTCAAAGCCCCGGAGCTTTC
>NZ_JAVAMR010000110.1:0-1826 GCF_030731025.1 Microbulbifer sp. 2205BS26-8
CACTTCTCTCTATGAAGGGACAATGTGCGACAAAGAGGGTGGAAAGCTGTTACAGACTCAGCGTCCACTCGGGCATCCAATTCAACGCCCAAGCCTCCAGTACTTTGTCAAATCCACTCAGCACCATGATACCAAGCAGCAACAATATGATGCCGAGTACAACCTTGCCGCCGAGGGCAAATCCCCCAATCGATGGCGAAAGGCGATTGTAGATTTTTCGTGACAGGCTTCCGGCTACGAGCAGTGCTGCGCCAGTACCCACCCCGAAAGAGAACATCACCATAAATGACTGGCCCAGCTGCTGCCCCATGGAAGCGAGCGCAATAGCAGCCCCCAGAGTCGGACCAACACAAGGCAGCCAGATTATTCCCGTGAGAAAGCCAATACCAAACTGCCCTGCCCAGGCACCGTCACCAGCAATGCCTGCCCCAACCGTGATTTTCGATAAGTGTAATGTCAACCAGTCGGAAAGTGGCTTGATCAATAATACAAGAGCAACAACGATAAGCAGAATTGCCGCAATATAGCGGAACAGTTCCGGGTCCAATCCCAAAGAGACCAGCAGAAAACTCAACACGGTGCCTGCCAGGGCAAACGACAGGCTGAGCCCTGTGGCAAGAGCATAAGGGCCCCAGCTCCCAGCACTGCTAGAGGCGCCAACCACCATTGGCACCAACGGCCAGACACAGGGCGAGAGAATACTTAGCGTACCCGCAATCAAGGCCAGTGGAATCGCACTCAGTTCAAGCATGTTTGCCGCAGGCCTTCACTGAATCAAAGATATTCTGGCGAATGACATCGGGGCGTGTTTCAGCAACGCTGAACCAGACCTGCTCGGTTCCTCGATAGAGCAGCAAGGTCGACTGGCGAGGCGCTCGGAAATGCTTGACCCAGTCTTTTTGGCGGTCGAAGTCCACCTCCAGAATTATCAGACCGCACTGGGGATTATCCTTCTGGAACTGGGTCAGAATCTGCCTTTGCTTTTTACATGTAGGACACCAGTCTGCTCGCACATCTATCAAAACTGGCTGCTTGGCAACCTGCAGCTCCATAAAGCGCTCTTTGGAAAAGGCCTCACCAGCTGATACCCGGGGTACGACAAACAGTAGTGAAGTGACAATTAGGGCGGGAAGAAAGCAGTGAAGAACTTTCATACTCATCTTATCCTCAATAAAAAGGGGTGGGGGCACCACTAAACAGCCAATCGGTTACATCACTAACCTTAGTCGTCATTCACAGCAAATCATTACACAGAATGGCTGGAAATTTTATAGCAGGCAAAACAGCCTCTTTGTGGATGTTTAGCTTATGCTCCCAGAGCCCGTAATCCTTGTGTACTACTTTCCAGCCTAATTAGAGAGGTGTCTGACTACAGGTTGCTAATTTGAACCGTGGCAGGCGGCGAACCCGTGAAAAGAAGCACGGTCAGAGGGATACAACCACTCCCTCACGAGCAAAAACCACTGAAGAATGATCCGGTCGGGTACTTGACCGTTGATTCGGGCAGTGACCGCCTCCATTGTTAGCCAACTGGAAAACTATCGCAATACACTCGATTGGGTGTTTCACGCTTTGGCAGATCCAACGCGCCGCAGCGCAATTCAATACTTGACCCACAGGCCATCCTCGGTCACAAAACTGGCTGAACCCTTCGACATGGCGCTGCCTTCTTTCATAAACCATATCAGTCTGCTGGAGAATCCGGGCTTGATCTCTTGGAATAAAACCGGTCGCGTACGTATCTGCGAAATCAAGCCGGAGCAATTAACGGCCGCAGAAAGGTGGATCAACACACAAGCCACGCTTTGGCAAGGAGGGTGGAAAAA
>NZ_JAVAMR010000111.1:0-1743 GCF_030731025.1 Microbulbifer sp. 2205BS26-8
TCCTCTACTTAGCCCCGTATTGATCGGCCTGGAGTCCAACTTCCACTTTTTACTTCCAGTGTCATAGCGGCTTAGAAAAATATTCCAGTACCCACCGGCAATCCCATAAGCCGTGCGCGGATTATAAATTGCCAGGTCATGACGACCATCACCGTTGTAATCCAAGACTCGAAAAGAAAATCCTCTACCTACATTTTCACCGGTAAAGTATTCAGAAGTGAATAAACCACCAGTAAAGTTTTGTTGGACGAATTGTGATCCATAAGAGATGGCATACTTAACACGAATATCGGTATCATCGCCGTCGTCATTATATCCTTCGATCCAGACTATATCCTGCTTGCCATCCCCATTGAAGTCCGCATATTTATAATCACTAAGGAATCGATTCCTGGTTGGGGTGAAGTCTATAGCTGCGGATTCCGCTCCAAATTGACGCCATGGTGCCTGCAACCATTCAAAACTCATAGCTGGAAGACACTTGAAGCCCACACACTCCTGCAATGAAGTCAGTAGTGAGGTTCTATCATCATATTTTTTTGCGGGAATAAACGGCAAAACCGCCTTATAGCCCAAATTATATTCACGAAGGACTCTGCCATTGGATCTGGAGGTGACTTTCTTCAGGCGCTTTGTAGTCTTAAATTCATAACCTGCGGTATAGATCCGGAGTTGCTCAGGGCGATCTTCATAAGAAAAATCTATTGCAGCGTTATAAGTGCCGGAGCCGTAAGCATAACGAACAGACTTAATACGATGCCCGGTATTCACATCCCCTTCATATAGAAATTCAATCTGATTACCAACACTGTCTTCAAAACGATTTTGCACCCAGCTTAACGTATGGCTGCCCGCACGCTGTTTTGAGTCATTGCTATTCCCATAGTAACTGGTGGACCCGTCTTTACGCTCCACTTTAAAGTAAGCGGGCTTACCCGGACTTCCGCCAATTGAGCTGATCTTGGCAAAAGAATCCATCTCGGTCTTATACACAGCTCCAACAGCGCCATATTGAGCACCGCTGACTTTTATCAGGCGCTGCCCATCCAAGCAGAACCGGTCAGAATCTGTCCAGGTAATTGGTGCCACACTACCATCAATTGCTAAAGTCTGACGACAGCGGGAGATACCGGAAAGACCGCCGATAGCCCAGCCTCTACCCAACAGGCCATTGCCAGCACCATTGTTATAGTTCAGGGAGATTTCAGGCGCAACACCTGCCGTGCCAACTGCGGTCGCGACGGGAACAGAGTAAGTTGCCGCACCGGATTCATTAACACGGAACTGACCACCAGAAGCTCCGGCCATATTGGGCGTTTGAACAACACTCGGGGTTGTATAATTACTGAAGGTGCCAGACGTATCAGCCTGAAATGCAAAACCACCCGCAACGATGTCATCTCTACCATCGCCATTAACATCCCTCACCTTTACATCAGCAGGTGCGGCATTGGTAAGGATTGCCGCTATCGCTGACAGAGCGTCATTACTATCTGCAACAGACAATGTTTGCACAAGTTCCGGCAGGTCATCTCCTTGGGCATGGAAAATAAGGGGCATGGATGCAAGCAACAGCAGATCAGAAGCACCATCTCCATTGAAGTCCCCTGTAAGAGAAAACTCATCACCCAGTGGTTGAAGATTGGCAACCTCCAGCTGCGATAGCGTTTCCTCTATCGGGTCCCGATAACTTTCCCCATCGTGGTTTAAATACAGAACAAAGTTTGGCAACTGAGGCATCAC
>NZ_JAVAMR010000112.1:0-1659 GCF_030731025.1 Microbulbifer sp. 2205BS26-8
GGTTCAGAGTACGGAGGCATGAGCAGTTACACAATTTAATTTACACTCTCGTGCAAAAGCTAAGACCGGTAAAAATCCGCTCTACTCTCGCCTGGAGGGGATACAAAAAGACAAGAAATCTCTTATTCCCTAAATGGTAACCAGGAAAGCCGCCAGAATTCTGTCACAAAGGGTCAGCGTATCCAGCCATCGCCCCCCTAGCAGGGTGTATTCGGGCCAGCTCCGTAAGGCGGCAACTCGGTTCAATTAACCTGCATAGCACTATTTGCCACTTGCTTTGCACAACTGGCAAGTTGGGCGGGTTCGCTGGATCTGCCTCAAGCTTCATCAAGCGAATGGGTCAGATTTGGTCTAAACTGATCCAGGTCAGACTGACCTGATTTCCTACTAACCGCTAGTAGAGGCATACCTGGAACAGAACGAGGTAGATACGCTGGAGCTATCCGCAGCGCTCAAAGGATACAAAATGGAAAATCAACCCGTCGTAAAAAGCACTCGATTTTGGCTATGGATCTCGATTCTTATTTTTGCTGCCTCCAACTCAGTCGTTGCAAAAATCGGAGAGCTCGGGGCCAGTCATCCCATCCATGGGAACAACCCCATCTCTTTTTGTAACCTTTTGTTCGCTGGAAATCTCTTAGCGGGTATCACACTTTTTATCATCTATAGGAAAGATTGGCGCCTCAGCGTCTTAATACAGTACCCTGTCAAAGACTGGTTTTACATGCTTGTGCTTATCCTGATGTCTGGAGTTCTTGCCCCTGCCTTCTTCTTTATTGCTCTAATGATCACAGAGGTGACCAATGTCGTTTTAATCTCAACTCTAGATGCTCCCTTAGGACTCTTGATAGCTTATATTATGTTTCGGGAGAGGCCTACAGGGTTCTCAATAGTGGGTGCCCTTGTTGTAATGATTGGTGTTATTGCTATTTTTGCCCTAAATCAACCTCCGATGGAAAGGCAGATGAGCATGAAAATGCTGGACGTTGGAAATCCTGCAGTGAACCAATTCCTACAAACCTTTCCCAAAGCTGGAGAAATTTTAACTGCTATAGCAACCCTCTTGGGAGTCATTGCCGTTCAGGTGAGCCGGAAACTGCTTGATCGCGTCCCTATTGGCGTCTTTTCAGTTTTCCGCATGCTTGCAGGGGTGATCCTCTTTTCGATCATAGTCCTCTCTGTATTTGGCCCCAACCACTTTGAAGATCTCCTTTCCCCTTTCCTCTGGGTGTGGATGCTTGTATATGGAGCGGTCATTATCGTTTTTGGGCAGATCACCTGGTTTAAAGGGCTGCAAGGAGGGGCGAGCTCTGCTGATATCTCTATCGCGACAGCCATTACTCCCGTTGCCGGTACCTTCTTCGCCTTTCTTATCCTGCAAGAGATTCCCAACTTTGCTCAAATTATTGGAGGAATCATCATCATGGCAGGAATAGGAGTCTCATTACTCGGCCAATATCGTGAACAAAAAGCCGTCGAAATGAGATATGAAAAGCCGTGCTCATTTAAGGGTGTATAGCGCTCTCAAGCGGCAGTGCGCCAAGTATTTGCAGTGTAGTGGTCTACTAAACCCGGACACCAATTTAGCCCGGATTTTGCACGGCCAGCCTAACGCCACAGGATTTTATGCTGCTCGCTCAGGCGGTGTCAGGATCGCTA
>NZ_JAVAMR010000113.1:0-1476 GCF_030731025.1 Microbulbifer sp. 2205BS26-8
AGGTTACACAGAATTATTTACACTCTCACAACAGCCGGTCAGAGCGCTGCTTAATCAGGCTTGTTAAACGCCAGAATTGACAATAACTCAAAATAGAAGGCTACTAGACCGTAGCAACGGTCGAACCTATTCGAGTCCCCCCGGCATAGCCGGGGGTTTACCTAATGATTAAATTATTTGCACTCTCTTAAATGCCTGTATCGCTCTCTCGACTCAGTTACACATTTTTCCATCCAGCCTTTGAAACGCTTCGTCTTATGACAGTGTCACAGATAGATAACTTAAAAACCTGTGATGCAAAACAGGCTACTCGTCCGTGAACAGACAAACTGACAAATGACCAGCGGAATCAGTTTCAATTGCTCAAAAAGAGCAATACAGCATCAAGATTGGCAATGGACACTTTGCATGAGAAAAACAATGTTATTTTCTCAAAAGACAGTATTTCTCTCGAAAATAATGTCTGAACAGTTATAAAAGCCTTCGCCGGCGGGATCATTTCGTTGCCATCTGACATACAATACGCCTGTGCCGCTTCTTCCTGTCGGTATGTTTATATCCATTTCGTAATACCCATTTACCACAGGCAGGTCACCGTAACTATTAATAATCTCAAGATCAGACCATTGTAAGCGCTGCGTGGCAGAATCAAATCCCGGTTTAGTGAGGTATATTCTCCAATAACTTGGATTGTGCGCTGCTGTTGCCCGAAATTTCAGCCTGTGCGGCCCTGCAGCCAATACGGTTTTTTGCCAGTCTGGCAAAGGAATATCCATTCCCGATTTGGCTGGCGATCCAGCACTGCAAAGATAGCCATCAATGACTACGGATTGAACAGCCGAATCCTCATTATAGTTGGCAACATTTGCGGAAAATTCATTTTTCTGTACAAATGGATAGGTACCCGACTCCAGAAATGCAGCCCGGCATGCTGAGTTAGGAATGGCAGAACCATCCGAGGGGTACCAATATCCCCCATCTTCGGCACAGAATATCTGCCTAGCTTTTGGAAACTCCGTCCAACCATGACTGGAGGCAAAGCCCGAAAAGCCAACCATTACCGACGCAACTATCCATGAAACCATTGTAGTTCGCATGTTGTTATCTCCCAGTTTGAGTCCTTCGTGAGAATAGCGGCTAATCAGTAAACCTGTAGAAGCAGAATCGAAAAATTTGTCTCTTATCGGGATGACACTTACTGAATTCCATTGATTGAGAGATCAAACTTTGTGACGTTTTTGACTATCATTAATTTCAGGCAGTCCAAAGGAAGAAGGTAATGCCAAAAAAGCGTAGGTTCTTTCCTTGTCAACCTTACCGATTTTCGGAGGTACTCCAGTAGCTACCTCGCACTCCAATTAGCATTTTTCTCCTCTTTGTCACTCAATCCTCCTAAAACGCCCTCAACCAGAATCAGGATTTCACAAAGTTCGGGCAGGCTTTCGCTGCGGGAAAAACGCATAATGGGCCAACACC
>NZ_JAVAMR010000114.1:0-1457 GCF_030731025.1 Microbulbifer sp. 2205BS26-8
GGAGCACCTCAATCTGCCGTAACTTCGTGACAATTTCTTCCGGCTTATGATGTTTGATTCCCATGTTTAGTCCTCCGTCTCCTAATTATACGGGTGGACCACTTCAAGACTAAACTAGCGGCAAATACAAACTTTCACTTTCATTGTTTTATACAAAAAAACCCAAAGACATTCGAAAGCAACCAGCCAGCACCTCAGACCATCAACAATATACCGCTTTCTATATTCAGAAATTTAGTCAGGAGGTCAAACTATGAAAAGCACAAAAACATAAAAAGTTCACGCGGCCTTTAACAACATTGGCAGTCATACTTAAATCCAAGCAGAAAGTAAACCGCTGCCGACCTCCATATCCACTAATCATTCTAACAGGCCGTTGAAATTTAGCTTACAATAGCTCACTGGAGTAACTGTCAGCCCAACAGAAGAGAAGAACATTTGTGATTCATATATGCTTTCCTCTGAAAGAACAGCATATTTCTAGACGTCCCCTTGTATTTCCAAAGCACTTAGCAGTCATGCTAGCTGGTTTTCTCAACACACAAACCCGGCAATCTGTTTGCTAACCGGGTTTGTGCAGAAGTCTTTAACTTTCGAAGTCATACTCCATTAATTCACGCCTCAGACGCATTTCCTCCAGTTTATCCTCCACCATTCGACGTGCATCACGCGGGGGATGGCAAGTGGCCCGCTTTAATACCTCAGTGGCAATTTCTGGAATATCCACGGCATCAAAATCTATGTACTTTTCGATAACATGAGCGCTCATATGAAACCCCATAATCTTGACTCGATAAAGCAAACATACCTTTTTACAGCCAGAATGCATTTGCAGATTAGCCATCCAAAATAAATGGGGTCAAGAAAAAAATTACAGGAAAACAATGACAGGACTGTGTCAAGCCGGGCGCCTCAATGAAAGTGCAAAAATATCCGCTTTAAAGCCCATTGATAATAAAAATCTAACGGTAGTATCCACAGGAATTGTGAAAATATTTCGAGAACACTCCGATTCGGAAATCGCGGGAAGTGTGGTAACTTGACAAGCTGGACTGTTACCGAGAGTGACAAGCCACTCTACAGGTATCAACAAGACGAAGAAACAGCGACCGTGTAGCAATCGGTGATGGCATGACATTTTCCCTCATACAGGATAGAATTGCACGCACTCTCAGTTGGCACTTGGCTACCCTGTGGAGACAGCTGCCCCCGTCGGTTAACAGGATAAACCACGGACCTCCTAAGTCCGGACTGGTGGTTCGAGTCCACCCGGGGGCGCCACCGATAGCCTATCAGCCATCTCCTCAGGCACCAACGATAAGCCTGCAGTATCTCGACCAGGCGTATAAACCGCGATTGGAAGATCCCTGTAAGCACCCCATCACCTCAAAACACATTGACCATATGCCAGTACTGCTCCATTTTTGGTACCAGCTCTAACCCGGATTTTACATGGT
>NZ_JAVAMR010000115.1:0-1441 GCF_030731025.1 Microbulbifer sp. 2205BS26-8
GTAGTAAATACCCTGTAGGAGTGGTCTATGGCCGCGATCGATGTTATAATGCGATCGCGGCCATAGACCACTCCTACAAAAATGATACCATTAAAAATCGAGCTTAAACGCTTGAAAATAAATGATTAACTCCATACGGAGTTTCTGAAATTTGGCCTTTATTCCAATTTAAAACGGAGATTAGAAATGCAAGGAGGCTTATCCACTAAGGCAGCATCTGTTACTTTATCAATAATATTGCCTCTCTTTGCCCTGGCACAGGAGCAACAATATACTCCAGCCGAAGACCTAACACTGCCAAAAATAATAGTTGTGCATGGCAAAATTGCGACCCCAATTCTTACATCCGACAAAAATTCTGTACCTGAACATTTGCAGGAGTTTGGATTATACCGCACCGGTCTTTATGCAGATGACGAGGATATTTCGACTGTAGCCTCATTCGCCACATTTGTTGATGTAAGACACAATAATATCGACCAAATACTGATTGCAAGAATGCAAGGTCTAAAATTATGGGTCGATGTACGTCGAGTATTTTTTACCAAGGAATCAGGTAATTGGATTAAACGACAGGATTATCTGGAACATTGGAAGGCCGCAAAGGATAATCTCAAATTATTTGAGAATATAATCTACGCCTTTGACCCTTTGGATGAACCATTTTGGAATACAAGAGAAACAATGCCGGAGGAAGCTTTATCAAATTACCTAATTGACATTGGACATATTCTTAAAAAAGATTTCCCCAACGCGAAAAGAGCTGTGACTTTCACAGCGTGGACATTAGGAAAAAGTTGGTTTTCCCAGAATATACCCGGGAATTATAACCTATTTGGAGCAGATGATTATCGAGGGATAGATTTTTCGAGCACGGTTGTACGTGATTTAATGGATAAGACTGAGCATCTAGATGCCAAATATTATTTGATTCCTCAGGCATTTTGGACCAATGATTCAACCTTTGCCGCTTATCTCTCCCAGGAACAGCTTATTAGCAAGGCTAGACAGGCTTATAATTTTGCTATTTCGCACCCGGATGTACAAGTGCTTCGTCCTTACCATTGGGATAGCTATGAATATGATCAATATATCTTTAAGGGGGTAGAAGATCAAAATAAACTGCGTAAAGAATACGAAAAAATAGGTATTGCAATTTCAAAATTCAGATGAAAATCAAGAAGTTTATCAAGGCTGCCTCCAGAGCGCTCCGTGCCACATGGGCTATTTTCGACCGCTCTGATCGGTGGCTTAATGGAATCCGAGATTCCAGACTGACATAGCTGAAAAGTAGATATTGGTTTTACGATTCGCCGCGCACAAGCCAAATCAAAAGGATCTCTACAAATTACATATTTTCCGCCTTTTCTAGCCAGAAAACCTCCAGAATAGGTAGTGTTCAGAATTCTGTGTCATTTCTTTACCATTAGCAAAAAAAAGA
>NZ_JAVAMR010000116.1:0-1437 GCF_030731025.1 Microbulbifer sp. 2205BS26-8
CTAGTAAGGCCGATCAGCGTGCTTGGCTTCAGTCGAAAAGACCGAAGAAGTGCTTGCTTGCGATGAATGTGACCCTGCGATTAATCGTTTCTTCAAAGCTGCGTCTTGACTGGTCTCCAGAGCAAGTGGCAGGGTGGTTAAAGCGCAAGTTCCCAGATAATACATCCATGCATGTGTCCCACGAAACGATTTACCACAGTCTCTTCATCCAAGCCTGCGGTGTTCTGAAAAAAGAGCTCGTCAAACGCCTTCGATCAAGGCGTGGTATGCGAAGATCAAGGCAAAAAAGTACTGAAGAGAAAGAGATACGTACAAGAATTTCAGAAGCGGTATCTATCCGCTCTAGACCAAAATCCGCTGAGGATCGGGCAGTTCCTGATCATTGGGAAGGAGATCTCGTATCGGGCTCTAACAACTCCCACATAGCGACACTTGTAGAGCGACAATCCAGATTTACCATGCTAGGGCCTGTTCACACTAAGTCCTGTATTATTATGAAATGGAAATCAACGCACAGCACTACAAAATCATTGAAAACTTGTTGTCGATTCTGCGTGGCAACACCAAAATATCTGACTTGCAGGCACTGAGCGGCCACCCTCACAGTAACCAAATATGGCTGCAAGTAGCGTGGTGTACCAACCTTTGTCCAGGCAGGGATATTGGACCGGGCATACCTCGTATTTGAGAAAATTATTTGGTTAAGTTTCAAGTTGGCCTTGTATCTTTTAGTTCACCAGCGGTATAGATACATTGAGATGGTGCGAGTACACCAAAAACAATCCTCAAATGATCGACAACTCAATAGGAGGTTGAAATACAAAAATTTGTCTGATTACGGCTTGTCACAATCGTACTGTAGTATTTTCTTTTTCGCTAAGGTAGGCAGATGTTGCTTCAAGAATCAGAAAATTATTTAAAAATAATATGAAATGTGATTAAAAAGCTAGCAAAGTCGTCGCGAATAATATTCATAATGATGATAAAATCTGGCAGCTTATAGTTGATTTTTAAATGGAATTTGTAATGCATCCTAGAAACAATCGCTTCGGCATTTAGTAGTATGTCAGTCTATTAATTTATAACAACAAACTCGCATTGTTGAGGCTCTAACACCAGTGAAAAAAACTGCAATGCTTCGATTAATGCGCAGCGACGGGCACTGATTGGAGCTGTGGGAATTTTAACGCATCAATGCCTGGTCAGAACCTAGAAAATGGCAGATGGTACCTCAAGTGTTAATGGTAGACTCGAACATGGAAGGGGTTTTCCTTGATGGAAGTTACATTAAAGCGCATCGGTATTGTAGCAGCACCGCCAGCGGTCAAGATGAGGCGATTAAGAAAGGCATGGGTGGAAAATATGAGCAAGCTCCATTTACGGGAAGATACATATGGACTTCTAACTACTACCCAAATTCAGTAAAATACATACTAT
>NZ_JAVAMR010000117.1:0-1435 GCF_030731025.1 Microbulbifer sp. 2205BS26-8
AGGCAATTCCGGATAATTATTAATGAAAATAATGGCTTTGAAAAATTATATATTTACCCTGATAATTATCTTAAGTGGCTGCACCACAACAGAATTAAGTAATGCCTACAAACCGATCGCAGTTGAAAAAGGGAAACTGCCAGCATCCAAAAGAATATATTATTTTCAGCATAAGCTAATCAGCAAATGGGTATTTGAATCCGAAGGCGCTTTTTTCTTTGATATCTATAATGGGCAGATCGGCCAATTGATTGAGGCGGCGTCTGAGATTGTGGATAGTGACTATGCAAATGAAGTTACTGTTGTGCCTCTCTATGACAGGGATGCCGTGCTCATTAAATTTCCAGAACCAAAAGCTTTGGCAAATTGCTTTTTTGCGCTGATTAAGAAAGAGGGAAATTCATACTCTTATTATACTTATGAAAAGACGGTGAATATAGAAGGTGAAGCAGTAGCTGGAGTGTTGGGTGGTTGGAATAGTGACGGAGGACATCGTAATTTTGGCCTCCGCGGATACAAGTCTGAAAATCAGTTTATTGCGGACGTTTTTGGCTTAGATATAGAAGATTAACAAATACAGGGATTTTTCATCCGGCGCATAAAATTTTCGAGTATCAAATATTTTGAAAATGCGATTAAATTAGTGGTTCACTTACCCGGTCAATTACAAAATTAAAACAGTTCTCCATTTTGATCAAAGTAACTTTCTGCCATTGCGAGCTCAATAGAAGCAGTATGCCCTGGAAACTCCAGTTTTGAAGAGCAAACTAACCCCTTTTGATGCGCCTGTATTGCTTTTTCACAATTTTCTGAGAAATCACATAAAGTGTCCCATTGCAGAGAGGTCCAGTTCAGTGTCTGCATTTTGTGGCGCAATCTTTTTACTTTCTCGTAAAGTGATGCGATCATCTTTAACATTTTGCGTCAAACTCAGCCGCACATTTATTGTTCATCTGCATTGATTGATTGGTTGCGAGAGTGTTAAAAAACACCCTTGAGCTTGATTCAGTATTTCTTACAAAGCTCGATAAATTTAACCATAGCTCGTGAGAAATATAGGGTTTGGTGACATCAATGAAAGTTGATGGTGTAACAGGGTTGCCTTGTTCTACAGGCTGCTGAAATGCTTTCCACAGTTGAAAAATACTACTTCCACGCTCCTTAAGTTCGTAGTGTAAGGCACTAAAAATCAGTAACCAACAACTGTAGTGAATGTTTGTATTTATTAAAGCCGCTTTTTTATAGTTATTCTCACTTTCTAAAATAGTCAAGCAGGTTTGTTTTGCTCTTTCAAGTTTATCTATTAACACCTGGGAGTAACCATTTATTTCTGCGTATGCAATCCCGGCAAATAACTCATCAAATGATGCTGGGGCCATAGCGCCTTGGGTGCAAATAAAGTGTATTAGTTCAGACCAAATCTGACACATCTCCC
>NZ_JAVAMR010000118.1:0-1342 GCF_030731025.1 Microbulbifer sp. 2205BS26-8
TGACTTTTTGTTTGGCTCACTCATCGCCCATCTAATAGCTAGCGTGTCGCCGAAAGTAAAATTTTGAGAATTCATACCAATGAAAACAACATCGTTGTTAATATTTCTATTAATTGTCCTACCTAGCACATGTTTCGCAGAGTTCTATTACTCTGGAAAAATAAGCCAAATACACGCTGGCCCTCAATATCAAGATAGGGTATTGGTTAAAATTGCCGGGGTGCCATCAGGCGAAGTAGCATGCTCTACTAACGCTAGTTTCACCTTTGCATTCAGTGGTACGGGAGATGGTAGCATTTATTTCAGCTTGCTACTGAGCGCACTAGCTGCTCAACAAACCGTCACCCTTAGAAGTAGTGACGATTGTACTATTCATAGCAATATTGCCGATCTAAGAAATATTTCAATCGGATCCTAGAATCAGCAACCACCTGCGAAGCGGGTGGTATGATGAATGCCCCCAACGGCTGCTGGAAACCCTGGCATTCAGCCCTTGGCCGCAGGTGGTTAACCCCATTCGAGAGCTACAAGCCAACCGCAATTTCCACTTCGACAAGCCCATTGAATCACTGGGAGATCAGCGCAAGCTCCCCAAAGACCGCTACAACAGCTTTACCAGCGATACCATGGTGTCTTTGGCCCAAGTGGTAGGCTGGTCTCCAAAGCAGATGGAGCACTTTTGGGTGGGCTATACGGGGACCATGGGGCCTATATTTTATCGACTTCAGACATGCTGGTGTCCCTGGCGCAGGGCAAGCCCAATCAGGGGGAGTTTCTGGCCACGGACATTCCTGTACTGAAGAGCTTTTACCGTGGCACCAAGCCGCCTCACAGCACCCAATATGTCAACGATCTCTATGAACGTCTGAAAAAGGTGAATCAACTGGCGGCGAGTTTGAAGGATTTGGGGGGGGCGAGAAAGAGCAGAGTTCGTTACCGAGCACCGCAACAAGCTGGCCCAGCGCCGTCCACTAAATCAAGCCAGCCGCCGTTTGAGTGAATTGCGCAAGCGGCGCGAGCGTATTATGGCTGAGGACATTCCACCCAAAGCCAAGCAGCTAAAACTGGATGTGATTCAGAAGGGGATCGATGCGGCGGCTGTCAAAGCCTCGCAAAAGTCTGGGGCAGATTTTTAACAGATTAACAATAACCAACTTGGCGATACTGATAAAGGCAAAGTAATTAATCCGGCAATGTAATATTTCTCTATAATTTGCGGTAAATTTCTTTGTTTATCCGCGTATTTTGCGCAATATAGAGTTGCCGAATTAATAATTGACAAACAATTGAATCATCGAACCATTTTGTCACCAAAAGATAAATTGGGTTTGCGTCTAACACC
>NZ_JAVAMR010000012.1:0-97348 GCF_030731025.1 Microbulbifer sp. 2205BS26-8
AGCTTCTCAACTCTTTCATTCGTCAATTAAGATTGCATCATGACAAGAAAAAGAGGGGTGGGGCATGTTGCAATTGCATGATGTGATCACTTTCAGGAAGCGATACAGAGAGGCGGTTCGCAGCCATTATAACGGCTGGTTCCACCTGACAGCCATTGTGTTGATCTGTTTGGGAGTTTCTGGTTACTGTATTGTTCTGGTAGATGCACTGAGACTTGGGGAGCTTCTGGCCGTTCCTCTGGGTATTCTCCTCTACAACTTTATGGAATATGCTGCCCACCGTTGGGCAGGACATAAAAAACAAAAGCTGACCCGATTGTTTTACAACCGACACACCGGTGATCACCACAGCTTTTATTCTCCGCCGTTGCTGTCTTTTGCGTCTTCGCGGGACTGGCGTATCGTTCTATTCCCAACCTATTTAAGTGCTTTTTTGGCTTTTATTCTCGCCCCGTTTTGTGGATATCTTCTGGCGTCTCTGTTCTCAGTGAACGCGGGCTATATCCTGGCGGCAGTCATAGTCCTGAGTCACCTGGGTTACGAAGTGCTGCACTTGGCTTATCATCAGTCCGAAGGACACTGGTTTCACAACGTACCGGGGTTGCGGGAATTGGCCCATTTGCATCGGATTCACCATCGTCGGGAGTTGATGAAAACCAGCAATTTTAATTTGACCCTTCCCCTGTTTGATCTCCTGCTGGGTACCTTTCACTGGGAGCCCAGGGATACCTTTGATGGCCCTGGCAAGTAAAGCTCCGCTGACAGGGTATCACTCGATTTCCTCAAAGTGCCTGCTTCTCTTTCATAGGTTCAACAGTGATGGAAAAACACTGTTGGTATATTGCCCTTTTCTTGTCGAATCGCTGGCTATTCGCCACGCATGTCATATTCAAATTGAACCGGATCTACCTGTGACAGATACTGTGTTTCTTGAGGGCGCGGTGGCACTGAATGTCCCGGTACCCCAGCGCTAATCGCATGCAGTGCCACATTGGTGCCATAAAACCATATAAAATGCGTTTTTAGGGTGCACGCTTGTTTCACTGAAGTCCCCCGGTTAGAGTGGTGCCCAGATAAAACAAGGGATAATAAGCCAGGTTTTGAGGAAACATCCATGACCGAATTAGCTCAACAACAATGTGAAGCCTGCCGCGCCGATGCACCGCTTGTCAGTGACGATGAACTGCCAGGATTATTGCGACAGATCCCCGACTGGTCGCCGATCACCCGAGATGGAATCCTGCAATTGGAGCGTGTCTTCAAATTTCGCAATTTCAAACAGGCACTGGCATTTACCAACCGGGTTGGCGCCATTGCCGAAGAAGTGGGACACCATCCGGCGCTGTTGACCGAGTGGGGCAAAGTGACCGTGACCTGGTGGAGCCACGAAGCCAAGGGCCTGCACAAGAATGATTTTATTATGGCCGCACGCACGGATCAGCAAGTGGACGCGGACTAGGTAAAGCCCTCAGCTATCAATGCAGTAGTGAAATGATCTTCCTGCCTGTGCTCAGCTCTTTTGACCGGAAAGTGGCACAGAGCAGTTCTGTGCCGGCTTGATGCCGGCAGGAAGGAGGCGCAGGTTGTCTGAGTACACTTCCACAGTTGTCTGGCAGCGCGGTGGCCAGACCTTCACCGATAACCAATACAGTCGCGCGCACACTTGGCGGTTTGATGGCGGCGTGTCAGTGCCCGCTTCCTCGTCCCCGCAGGTGGTCCCGCTCCCCTATTCGGTAGCGGAGCATGTCGATCCTGAAGAAGCCTTTGTAGCGGCACTCTCCAGCTGTCACATGCTGTTTTTCCTCGCCATGGCGGCCAAGCGGGATTTTGTGGTGGATACGTACCGGGATGAAGCGGTGGGCGTGATGGGTACGATTGCGGCAGGCAGAATGGGTGTCACACAGGTCACGCTGCACCCTCGGGTGCTTTTCTCCAGCGATAAAAAGCCCACCTGGGCGCAGTTGGAAAAAATGCACCACCTGGCCCACAAGCAATGCTTTATTGCCAACTCCGTTAAGACTGAGGTGGTCATTGAGATATGCGCGCTTTGAGCCCAAGTTTGAATCACCACAATACCGTGTTTGCCCAGCAGCGGTTCACAGCCTGAACGGGCTATTCGCACTCCTGTTTGTGGTATTGGCCCGGTGAACACCCGGTTACCTGTTTGAATGCCTTTCGGAAGGCGGCTTCAGATTGATAGCCGGCTTCTTCAGCAATAGCCGCAATACTGCGCTGGCTGGTCAAGAGGCACTCCTGTGCCCCGCGCATACGCCATTGCGTCAGGTATTGCATCGGGGTGATATTGACCAGATCGCGGAAGCGGTTGACAAAGGCCGTCCTGCCCATGGCAACGGCATTTGCAAGGCTATCGAGTGTCCAGGGTTTTTCCGGCTCATTGTGTAACACGTTAAGGGCTTTGCCGATTTTCGGATCTGCTAATGCGCCCAACAAGCCGTGCTGTTCTGTTCGGTGCATTTGCAGGCGCAAGGCCTCGATAAACAGCAGGTAAGCCAGGTGATTCGCCGTCGCGAAACAGCCCATCTCCCGTGTCTGAAGTTCATTGATTAATAGATCGACAATGGTGCGGATTTGAGGCTGGCAACTCTGTACTTGAAAATCCAGAATGACGGCAGGTGGCATGGCATCTAGCAATGGCCAGGCAATGCGACTGCTGAATTCGAAAAGCCACAAACCATGTTGGCAGAAACTGCCTGCTGCTGGTCGATCGGTTGATTGACTTGTTCCTCAGGGGGGGGTGATTCGCTCGACATCACATGCTAGTAATCATAGGGAAACAACACCAGATCACCGGCTGTCAACAGAGTTGGCTCCTGCTCAGGTCGATGTAGCCAGGCCTTGCCCAATGTCAGCAGATGAAACGGCATACGCCGTGAACCCGAGGTATCAATGGCCCAGTGGCCACAAAAATCCCCATGGACGTAGACATCCACCTTCAATCCAAGGCCCTGCAGAATTTTTGCTCAAGAAATCCTTGTTATCTAGATACATAACAGCCCTATAAGCAGTAAAGAGTTAAATGTGTACTATTTGATCGAAATTATGAACAAAAAGGCATATTAAGTACATCTGTCTCTACTTTTTAGCCTACTTCGCAATCTGGTTGCTAACACAGATCTAACATTTTGGAGTGATGAATCATGTCAATCAGAAAGACCTTAGCCCTGTTCATTCTGGCCACCGTAGGTTTTGCCGGTACGCCGCAAAAAAATAGTGAAGGTGTGACCGTGATCCACCTTGGTGAATACAATGGCTATTTTGAGGCGAAGGAAACCGTCGCGGGTTTGAAAGCCGGTGAGTACGAATTCGTTGTTACCAATAAAGCCAATAAGCTGGTGGGGTTCCAAATCCAGAATTATAAAACTCCTGCCAGGTTAGACATGTTTCCGCTGGAGTCAGGTGAGACACGCACCGCGCGGGTTACCGTTACTAAGGATGGTGTCCGTTTCCGCTGCCCCATCAACCCGACTCCCTGGTACGACCTGGATGTTATCTCACCGGCGAAATCCTCATAAACCGCAATAGAGGCTGAATGGATTCGATAGGTAGAGAGATGCCGGCCTAGCTTGCTGATATCTCTGACATCGGCTGCCCAAGTGGCAGCCGCTGGTCCGCCTAAGATGACCAGGCAATGGCATGCCGCGCCCGCCTGGAACCGTACTCCCGCAAAAACACCGCTCATGGCTTGTCTTGCCTGTAACGACCCTGCCCGCCAGTATGAATCAACCAATATAGTCAGGACAGAAGGCCCGAGCAGGATTTTTAAAGGATTTATATGGAGAGTTGCAACTGAACGGGGCGTTCACCTGTTTGCAGGATTGACAACACGCCCGACCGGTATTCGGGCCGAAAAGTACTGGGTGCATGCACTGTTCACAGCCTTGCCGGCGCGGGATAATAAACCTGGAGCAATCCCATCAAAACGGAGACCGGATGCTGTACAGTTTGGGGAATCAACAACCACTTTTGGTAGGTGAAGGTCACTATATCGCCCCCGGTGCTCATATCATCGGCGATGTGCGCATGCTCAGGCACAGTTCGGTGTGGTTTAATGCGGTGGTGCGTGGAGACTGTGCATCGATCACGATCGGCGAATACAGCAATGTACAGGACGGCGCGGTACTTCACGCCGACCCCGGCAGTCCGCTGACGGTGGGTAGCGGAGTCACTGTCGGTCACAAGACGATGCTGCACGGCTGTGACATCGGCGACTACAGTCTGGTAGGGATCAATGCGGTGGTGTTGAACGGGGCCGTGATCGGCAGGTATTGTATTATTGGCGCCAATACGCTGGTCTCCGAGGATACCGTGGTGCCCGATTATTCTATGGTAGTGGGCTCGCCCGGCAAGGTGGTGAAGGCCCTGGATCAAGGCATCGGCGAGTTGCTCAAAGCCGGCAGTGACCACTATGCGGTGAATGGCAAGTACTTTGCCGATCAGTTGGTACCCCTTGGGGCCGAAGATGTGTAAACAACCGGTAACAACCCCTGTAGCAGCACAGCACCCGGTCCAGTCCCCCTGTATTTCCGTATGTGCCCTCAATGCCGAGGACATCTGTGAGGGTTGTTTTCGCAGCGCGGAAGAGATCAGTCGCTGGGGTGCCATGAATAACGGTGAGCGCCATAGAGTGCTGAAGCGCTGCACCGAACGGGCACGGCAGATGGGCCGTATTTGGTAATTAATCGAATGTGCCCTGCCGGATCAAAGCGCCACAGGGCCCTGAGTAAACGCACACATGACCCAATCTTTTGTCCACTTAAGAATCCACTCTGAATTTTCCTTGATGGACGGCCTGGTGCGTATCAAGCCTGCCATTGCCCGCGCCGAGGAGCTGGAGATGCCGGCTTTGGCGCTGACTGATCAGTGCAACCTGTACGGCCAGATAAAATTTTACCGGGCCTGTCTCAGCGCCGGTATCAAGCCGGTGACTGGGGCGGATTTCTGGCTGAGCGAAGGCGGCGAAGGCAAGCCTACACTGTTCACCCTCTACGCCATGAATGGCGACGGTTATCGCAATATCATTGCGCTGATTTCCCGAGCCTGGATGGAGGGGCAGTATCATGGGAATGCCTATGTAAAGCGTGAGTGGGTGCGGGCGTACAGTGCGGGCATGTTGATGCTGTCCGGCGCCAAGTATGGTGACGTTGGGCGCGCCCTGGTTGCCGGGCGCCGCACCCAGGCGAAGGAGTTGGCAGGGGAATGGGCGGCGCTGTTCCCCGATCGCTATTATCTGGAGCTGCAGCGCACCGGTCGTGCCGGCGACGAAGAGTACCTGCACGCAGCAGTGGATCTGGCCCAGGCAATGAATCTGCCCGTGGTGGCCACCAACGATGTGCGCTTTATGGCTGAGAGTGAGTTCGAGGCCCACGAGGTACGTGTATGTATCCACGAGGGGCGTACTCTCGACGATCCGCGCAGGGAGCGCCGTTATTCCGCCGAGCAGTATTTTCGTACGCCCGAGGAGATGTGGTCGCTGTTCAGCGATATTCCCGAAGCGCTGCAGAACACTGTTGAAATCGCCAGGCGCTGCTCCGCGCCGATTCAGCTGGGCAAGTACTTCCTGCCGGAATACCCGATTCCCGAGGGCATGACCGAAGACCAGTTCTTTGAAAAAATCTCCAAAGAGGGCCTGGAAAAACGCCTGGAAAAAACCCTGGACCGCTTCGCCCCAGAGTATACCGAGCGGCGCAGGGTTTATGAGGAACGCTTGCGCTTTGAACTCGACATCATTATCCAGATGGGTTTTCCGGGCTACTTCCTGATCGTGATGGATTTTATCCAGTGGGCCAAGGATCACGATATTCCGGTGGGTCCGGGAAGGGGTTCCGGTGCCGGCTCTCTGGTGGCTTACGCACTGGATATCACCGACCTGGACCCGCTACAGTACGATCTGCTGTTTGAGCGATTCCTCAACCCGGAGCGGATTTCCATGCCCGACTTCGATATCGACTTCTGTATGGAGAAGCGGGATCGGGTGAT
Organism: Microbulbifer sp. 2205BS26-8; assembly: GCF_030731025.1. Lineage (NCBI taxonomy): Bacteria > Pseudomonadati > Pseudomonadota > Gammaproteobacteria > Cellvibrionales > Microbulbiferaceae > Microbulbifer > Microbulbifer sp. 2205BS26-8. The sequence goes on from NZ_JAVAMR010000012.1 coordinate 5,998, forward strand.
CGGCTATGTGGCCGACAACTATGGCCGCCAGGCGGTAAGCCAGATCATCACTTTTGGCACCATGGCCGCTAAGGCCGTGGTACGCGATGTGGCGCGGGTGCAGGGCAAGTCCTACGGCCTTGCCGACAAGCTGTCAAAAATGATTCCGCCGGATGTAGGGATGACTCTCAAGAAAGCCTACGACCAGGAAGATGTGCTGCGTGAGTTTCTCAAAAGTGACGAGGAGGGCCAGGAAATTTGGGAGATGGCCCTGCAACTCGAAGGGGTTTCGCGCAATGTGGGCAAGCACGCAGGGGGTGTGGTAATCGCACCTACCAAGCTCACGGACTTTGCCCCGCTCTATTGTGATGAAACCGGGGCGGGCCTGGTCACACAGTTCGATAAAAACGATGTGGAGGATGCGGGGCTTGTCAAGTTTGACTTTCTCGGCCTGCGTACCCTGACCATTATCGACTGGGCTGTGCATATGGTAGATAAGCAGCGCAGTCGCGACGGGCTGGAGCCGCTGGATATCGCCGCGCTGCCACTGGACGATGAAAAAACCTTCAAAATGCTCAAGCGGGCCGAGACGATTGCGGTGTTTCAGCTGGAATCCCGCGGTATGAAGGATTTGATCAAGCGCCTGCAGCCTGACAACCTGGAGGACATGATTGCACTGGTGGCTCTGTTTCGTCCGGGCCCCTTGCAGTCCGGTATGGTGGACGATTTTATCAACCGCAAACATGGCCGCGCCCAGGTGGCCTATCCGGATGCCAAGTACCAGCATGAGAAACTAAAGCCCATTCTGGAGCCCACCTACGGCGTGATCGTCTACCAGGAACAGGTCATGCAGATCGCCCAGGAACTGGCGGGCTACACGCTCGGTGGTGCGGATCTGTTGCGCCGCGCCATGGGTAAGAAGAAACCGGAGGAAATGGCCAAGCAGCGCGCTGTTTTTGAAAGCGGTGCCAAAGCCCAGGGCATTAATCCCACCCTGGCAATGAAAATCTTTGACCTGGTGGAGAAGTTCGCAGGCTACGGATTTAACAAATCCCACTCTGCCGCCTACGCCCTGGTATCCTACCAGACCGCTTGGTTGAAAGCGCACTATCCGGCTCAGTTTATGGCGGCCACCATGTCCTCGGATATGGACAAAACCGACAAGGTGGTGACCTTTATCGAGGAGTGCAGGGCCATGGGGTTGACCCTGGTACCCCCGGATGTGAACCTGGGTAGCTTCCAGTTTTCAGTGGATATGGATAACCGGATTATTTACGGTCTCGGCGCCATAAAAGGGCTCGGTGAGGGCCCGATTGAAACGATAATCGCCGCGCGGGAGCGGGGAGGACCTTTTATCAACCTGTTTGATTTTTGTGCCCGTATAGACCCGCGCAAGGTGAACAAGCGCGCGATGGAAGCGCTGGTACGCTCCGGTGCTCTGGATAGTATCGGTCCGGATACTGGCGATCGGGAGGACCTGGATTACGCCCGTGCGGTGCTGTTTAACGCCCTGGATGAAGCGACCAAAGCCGCGGAGCAGCAGACCGCCAATGCCAATGCCGGCATGATGGACCTGTTCGGGGAACTGGTACCTCAGAGCGCCGACGGGGATGTATATGAGGATTTTCGCCGCACCCGCTGTTGGAGTATTCGCGAGCGTCTAGAGGGTGAGAAAAATACCCTCGGCCTATACTTGACCGGTCACCCCATCGATGAGTATGCCGATGAACTGGGGTATTTAGTGAAAGCGCGTATTGCCGATCTCAAGCCGGGGCGCGAATCGCAAAAAGTGGCGGGGCTGGTTGTCGCCATGCGGGTGATGAAAACCAAACGCGGTGATGCGATGGCGATTGTCAGCCTGGATGACCGCAGTGGCCGCATTGAGGCGGCCCTGTTTAGCGAGGCGTTTGGCGAACACCGCGAAAAGCTCGCCAAGGATGCCCTGCTGGTGCTCGATGGCCCCGTGGCCAACGATGATTACAGCGGCGGTCTGAAAATGACCGTCAACAGCGTCTCCACCCTGGACGAACTGCGTCGCAGCAGCGTGACCGGCGTGCGCTTGCAGATCCACAGTGGCAGCGCGCAGCAGGGGTTGGCGAAGCGATTGGCTGCCTGTTTGCAGCCGTACACCGGTGGCCACAGCAAGGTCAGTCTTGAGGTGCTGCGCAGTGATGCGCGCGGCCTCTATCGCCTGCCGCGCCGGTGGGATGTGGAGGCCAATGATCAGTTGCTCCAGTCGCTGCGGGAACTGCTGGGGCGTGAACAAGTGGCACTGCAATACGCTGAACGGCACTGAAGCCTATCGGGCTCGACTGGTTGGTTCCGGGCAGTTAAGCTATGCCGTTGTCATTGTCCGATGGCGTTGATAAGAGTTAAGGGCACAGATTTCATGAATTTTAATTTTCTCGAGTTTGAGCAGCCGATTGCGGAGCTGGAAAGTAAGATCAAGGAGTTGCAGCTGGTCGGTGACGACAACGCATTGAATATTGCCCAAGAGGTGGCCCGGCTGCGAGAGAAGAGCAGAAACCTGACCGAATCTATCTACTCCGATCTAACGCCCTGGCAGGTGGTACAGGTGGCACGCCACCCGCAGCGCCCCTATGCGAAAGACTATATCGAACGCCTGTTTACTGAGTGGGATGAGTTGCACGGTGACCGCCATTTTAGTGACGATAAAGCGATCATTGCCGGTATTGCGCGCCTTGATGGCGCGCCTGTGGCGGTAATCGGCGAGGAGAAGGGCCGCTCTGTCAATGAGAAAGTCGCGCGCAACTTCGGTATGCCCAAACCGGAAGGGTATCGCAAGGCGCTACGCATTATGAAAATGGCGGAGCGCTTCCGGTTGCCGGTGTTGACCCTGATCGATACCCCGGGCGCCTACCCGGGTATCGACAGTGAAGAGCGCGGTATCAGCGAGGCTATCGCCGAAAATCTAGCAGTGATGTCACGCCTGCGCACGCCCATTATCTGTACCGTAATCGGCGAGGGGTCTTCCGGCGGTGCCCTTGCCATTGGTGTCGGTGATCAGTTGAATATGCTGCAGTATGCCACCTACTTTGTGATCTCTCCTGAGGGCTGCGCCAACATTATCTGGAAAACCGTGGACAAGGCGCCGCTGGCGGCCGAGGCCATGGGGGTGACTTCAAGTGTGCTGGAGGAACTGGGTATTGTGGATGAAATCATTCCGGAGCCGCTCGGCGGTGCGCACCGGGACCCGGATGCCATGGCGGCGCGCTTGAGGGACAGGCTCAGTCATCAATTAGAGCAATTGCGCACGGTGGACTCTATTGATACCTTGCTGGAGAAGCGCTACCAACGCCTGATGAGCTATGGCAATAGCACTTCGTAATGCCAAATAACGACGCCCGGTATGCCGATTGATTGCTGGGCTGAACGCCAGCTCCAACCAGCTGGGATTGCTGGAAAGCGATTGCGGCGATAGATTGCGCCGGTGGGATGCTCCCCGCACAAAACGGCCTCCTCCGATAAGTGCCCAAAAGATGCCAGCCGAAAGAGGGGGTCTTCACCAAGGCGTATACGGCATCTGGCCCATCCATATGGAGCTGGCAGGTTATCTATTAGTACTGCTACAGTAATCCCAAAAATTTTTAGCTGCTTCTTTTTTAAGTTTTGCGATTATTGTTTTTGAAATTTCTTTGGTTTTTTTGTCAGCGAATTTATTTAGTTGATGTATTTACAAGCCTGAGCAGTGTTGCCCACTGCGAATCTATTTGCCTGTATCTTCGAGGATGTCAATGCGCTTTGCTCTTGATCGTTGTCGAGTGGTTATTGGTTTACAACGAGATCGATCCATCCAATGCCTTTTTGTCAACCTTGCCCTCAGGTGCCTTGCGTGTATTTTGTCCCAGGTACCGTGAAACCATGTTCGATCTGCCCGCCTGGTCAGGCCAGTAAGGGACGCGTTTCTTCTACTGGTGATAATGGCCTTTGGGATTGAGAAAATCGGGCTGTATGACATATTGGCTCTGGAGTTTCTGTAATTGGCAGTATCTTCTATGGATTGGCGAGATTTAAGCACGCATTGGAAAAATCCGAAACACTACGTAGATTTGCTTATCATTCCCACCGCTTGAGGGACATCTGTCACCTTGGGTAATAACCATGGCCGGGGGGTCCCTACGGTAGGTTCCCCGCTATCCCGGATTTAATCCGCAATATCCCGTTTACCCCTCTGGCCTGATGGCAGTTTGAGTGGGACGAGGCACACTGCGGAGGAATTATAAAAAATCTGTCGCTACGACGCACAACAAACCCGTTGTTATCGGGGATGTCATAAACCAATCTGCGGCAACGGATATTCCTCATTAACTTCATAAAACCCCTATTCCGGTAACCAGCCATGAAACAACATTGTTTTCACAGAGACCGCCTGGCATTCACTATTTCTGTCGTCCTGGGAGTGACCGGTATCCCGTCAGTGCTGGCGATGGAAGACGAAACCCTTCTTGAAGAGGTAACGGTGACAGGTATCCGGGCCAGCCTGAAGAATTCCATGGATGTGAAACGGGATAGCGCCGGTGTTGTGGATGCGATCTCTGCCGAGGACATGGGTAAGTTTCCGGATTCCAATCTGGCAGAATCCCTGCAGCGTATAAGCGGGGTTTCCATTGACCGCCGCAACGGAGAGGGCAGTCGGGTAACCGTGCGCGGGTTTGGGCCGGACTATAATCTCATTACCTTAAATGGCCGCCAGATGCCGTCCACCTCCCTTGTACAAAATGGCGGCGGGGTAAGCCAGGGCCGTGCCTTTGATATGGATAACCTGGCAGCGGAAAGTGTCAGGGCACTGGAAGTGTACAAAACCGGGCGTGCGGATATCGCCTCTGGGGGGATGGGTGCTACGATTAATATTATCACCCAGAGACCCCTTGACCGTCCTGGGTTGAATATGTCTCTCGGTGCCAAGGTTCTGCGGGATACCACCAATGTCGTTGGCGATGACTATACACCGGAAGTTGCGGGACTGTTTAGCTGGACTGATGAAGGAGAGAAGCTTGGTTTTGTCCTAACTACCTCCTACCAGCAGCGTGACAGCGGTGCCAGTGGTGCCTATACCACTAACTGGATTACTGAAGCCTATGATGGAACCATTCCCCAGTCACCGGGTGAGAATTCCGGAGAGCCTATTCATATTCTCAATGAACCGGAACTGGGAGAGCTGAGGTCTCTGCCCATAGATCTACGCTATATTCACTCTGATCGTGAGCGCACCCGTATTAATGGGCAACTCACTTTACAGTGGCGACCAATCGATACCTTGACCGGCACTGTGGATTACACTTACGCCAGACAGGATATCTATGAAAACCGTTCGGAGCTGTCCGCCTGGATGGACACCTATAAAAGCGATATTGCCTTTGATAGGGGTCCAGTACACACGCCGGCACTCTACTGGGAAGAGCGTCGAGAACAGAATCCCCGGGATATTGGTCTGGCCCTGCAGCAGCAAAATCAGGTCAACACGCTGAAATCCCTCGGCTTGAATCTGCTATGGCAGTCCAGCGATGAGTTTGAGCTGGTTTTTGATGCGCATCAGTCCGAGTCCTCCAGTTTGCCAGATGCGGGTTACGGAAACTGGATTAATATTGGACTGGGGGCGAATGTCTCCGCCGGCCAGGGCATCGATTTTACCGGAGATGGCCTGCCCATTCTGCTTGTAGACTTCGATGACGGGGTGTACGGCAATGGCAATGGAGAGCTGGAAGAGGGGGAAGTCGGTTCCTCGGTAAGACAGATATTTAATGACCGCGCCTTCGCGGAGTTTACCCAGGCCCGTCTGGGTGCCAACTTTGTGTTCAATGAAACACACTCGATTGATTTCGGGATTGAATCCCGCGATATGGAAACGCGTCTGCAATCCTCCTTTTATCAGGAGTTGCTGGCCGGAGGATGGGGCATCGCCAATCCCGGTGACGTTCCCGCGGAATATCTGTCTCCCATCAACTATGCCAAGCTTTTCAATGATTATAATTTGTCACTGAGATCAAACAGTCGCGATTTCTTTGATCGTGTCAGTGATGGTCGTGCTGCGCCATTGCTTCTGGGATACACTGGCAATGCCGCCCTTGTCGGCAGGCACCTCTCCAATGCGGTCGGATTGCCCTGGGCGGTTAATCCGGTGGATAACCTGGATCGCACTGTCCACGAAGCGGTCTATGGGGCTTTCACGCAGTATTATTTCAGCACAGATTGGCGGGCTATGCCGGTGAATCTGGTGGTGGGGCTCCGGTATGAGAAAACGGAGGTTGAATCCACAGATCTTGCCAACTTGCCCAGCGAAGTAATCTGGCAGAGCAACAACGATTTCCAGATTCCTGCAGGTGCTACGGCCATCCCTTATTCTGAAAAGGCGAAATACAATCACTGGCTGCCCAATGTGGATTTTGATATCGAATTTATTCCCGGATTGATAGGGCGTTTTTCCTACAGTAAAACGATTGCTCGTGCCAATTATGACCAGATGGGGTCTGCCGCTTCCGGTCTGAGTGGCCCCTCTCTGCCAACCCTGCTCTCAGGTTCGACTCTCGGTACAGCGGGCTCGGGCAATCCAGGTATATTGCCACTAGAATCGGATAATCTGGACCTGTCCCTGGAATGGTATTTCGATGAGTCCAGTTATGTTTCCATGGGTTACTTTCGCAAGGATGTCGATAACTTTATCGGGACTGCGACTACGGATGTTAATCTGTATGGTCTCAGCGATCCCACCAACGGTCCGCGCGCCCTTCAGGCAATGGCGGATTTGACAGCACTGGGAGAGCCGCTCAACGATACCAATCTTTTTTCAATGGTTGCAGCCAATATACTCGGGGTTGATTTCTACGAATACACTGCAGAAGAATTTGAAAACCTGGTCGATATTACTGGTAATGCCGATGATGCCCCCATTATTTTCCGCGTATCGCAGCCCAAGAATTCTGAGAGAGCGGTGATTGATGGCTGGGAAGTGGGGATTCAGCACTTCTTTGGCGAAACCGGTTTTGGCCTGCAGGCAAACTACACCATTGTGAATGGCGATATTGAGTACGATGTTGAACAGGACCCTGCGATCAACGGCGGGGAGCAATTTGCCTTAACAGGACTCAGCGATACCGCCAATGTATCGTTGATTTTCGAACAATATGGGCTTTCTGCCCGGCTTTCCTATAACTGGAGAGATGCATTTCTCGCAGGCGTTGAAGATGGCGGGCGGCGTCCACGTTATACCGATGAATACAGTCAGGTCGATCTGAGTATTGGCTATGAAGTACATGAAAATCTGAAGCTCAGTCTCGATGGCATTAATCTACTGGGTGAGGACCAGCGTCAGTTTGCGCGTTCAACAAGTCAGCTGTTGCGTATAGAGATGTTAGGTCCGCGCTATGCCCTGAGTGCCCGCTATCATTTTTGAGGGAAGGGCCCGCCGGCAAGGTGACAGACAGATTCCCAACACCGATACATCCGACGAGCGTTGAATCAATATGGCCGGGATCCATCAAATCGTTATTGCGGGAGGGGGAACGTCCGGGTGGTTGGCTGCTTCAGCTATTGCCAAACTCTACGGTAAACAGGTAAAAGTTACCCTGGTGGATTCTGCAGCGATTGGGCGTATCGGCGTTGGGGAAGCAACCATACCGCCTCTGAGAAATTTTCATCGTCTGCTTGCTATCCGGGAGTCCGAATTTATGTCGGCAACCCAGGCCACTTTTAAGCTGGGTATTGAATTCAAGCACTGGGCACAGCGAGGCGATAGCTACATTCACTCTTTTGGTATTACCGGCAAGGATTGCTGGGCCTGTGACTTCCATCATTTTTGGTTGGCTGGCCGTGAGAGAGCTTTGGCCAGTGAGTTTGGCGACTACTGTGTGGAGTTGCAATCTGCGCGAAAACAGCGCCTATTGCCGGGAGATGCGGGAAAACTCAACTATGCCTATCATGTCGATGCGGGGTTATATGCAGGTTTTCTTCGCCAACATGCATTAAGGCATGGGTGTAATCATGTCGATGGAAAAATAGAGCGGGTGGAAATTTCCGGAAGCAATGGCTATATCGATGCACTGGTACTTGAAGACGGTGCCAGAATTCAGGGGGATCTGTTTATTGATTGCAGCGGTTTTCGTGCGCTACTCATTGGTTCCGCCCTGAACGTTGGCTTTGAATCCTATGGGGATTTCCTGCCCTGTGATTCAGCGATTGCCGTTCAGAGTGCGGGACAGGACCAGTTGCGTCCTTACACCCAGGCGATAGCCCAGGAATTTGGCTGGCAGTGGTGTATTCCCCTGCAAAACCGAATGGGCAACGGCCTAGTCTATAGCAGTCAGTATGTGGCTGATACCGTTGCGGGTGAACGCTTGTTACAGAATCTACTTAGCGAACCTGTCTCTGAGCCCCGCAGGTTTCGCTATCGGCCGGGGCGCCGCAGGCAGGCATGGCACAAGAATTGTGTGGCCATTGGTCTGTCAGGTGGTTTTCTCGAGCCGGTGGAGTCCACGTCCATACATCTAGCCATGTCGGCAATTTTGCGCCTTCTTAAGTTATTTCCCAGAAATGAAATTTCTGATATGGCGATGGCCACCTATAATGCGCAGACGCGCGAGGAGATTGAGGGGATCAGGGATTTTATTATCCTGCACTATAAAGCGACGGAGCGCAAAGACAGTGCTTTCTGGCGATACTGTAACACTATGGCGATTCCAGATTCATTGGCTGGCCGCTTGGAGTTATTTCGTGCAACAGGTGTGTTGTCTGGTACAGAGCGAGAGCTGTTTCAAATCAATTCCTGGGTGCAGGTGTTGCTTGGGCAGCGTATAGAACCCACCGATTATCATCCCATTGTCGATCTTATGAGTGAGGATGAACTGGGGGCATTTTTACAGGGTTACAAAAAATTTGTTGAGAACAGGGTCTCAGCTTTTCCCTCACATCGACAGGCGATAGAGCAATATTGCAAAGGGGGGCTCGCAAGTGAATAACTGTGTATGAACAGAGGGATCAACTGGACGATTGGGTTGGCCGGCGGCACTGTGGGCTGGTTGACTACAGAGGTATTCGCTGCGGAGCACTATGGTGCCGATGCCTGTGGTATGCAAGTGGGTTTGATGGAATCCGCAGATATTCCGGGCAAAAACCCAACTGTATGGGCTACGGTGGGTTTGACCTCAGTGAGCACTCTGATCTCGGACGCCCGTGTTGTCTTCAATTTTTCCCGTTTTGTCGAAAATCGCTGGGGCACAATGGTGGTGGCGTGATAGAAAATAGCGACATGACCAAATGGCTTGATAGGTAAGTGTTTTCCACTATTCAAACGAATCGACTGCCGAGGCTGTACTCTCAGGATCAATCATTATGACATTGTTGCAAGGTAACACGGCATCTAATGCTGCACAGTTACAAGTTGGCGATCATTCCAGGCAGAGATTTGCGCTGGTAGCGTTGACCTCTCTGTTTTTTTTGTGGGGGTTCATCACCTGCCTCAACGATATTCTGATCCCCTACCTGAAAGGGATTTTTACACTGAACTATGCCCAGGCCATGTTGGTGCAGTCTTGTTTCTTCGGGGCCTATTTCCTGGTATCCCTTCCTGCCGGAGTCCTGGTATCGAGAATCGGTTACCAAAAGGGAATTGTGACGGGGTTGGGTGTTGCCGTGTTGGGCTGCTTGTTATTTATTCCCGCCGAGCGTATGGAAATTTATGCGCTTTTCCTCGGAGCCTTGTTCGTTCTGGCCTCTGGTATTACCCTACTGCAGGTATCGGCGAATCCCTATGTCACGGTGTTGGGTGACGAACGCACAGCGGCCAGCCGTCTCACTATGACCCAGGCCTTTAATTCCTTGGGTACAACGGTGGCTCCCCAATTCGGGGCAATAATGATTCTGCCGGCGGCAGGGGTAGCGGCCAGTACTGTGGGGGCCTCCGCGGTTGAAGTGCCCTACCTGATACTGGCAAGTTCGCTTGCGGTTCTGGCTATTGTATTTGGAGTTCTCCATTTGCCACAGATTTCTGCCCACACCATAGCCGAAGGACAGGTTGATTCAGTATGGAGTTATCGCCACTTAGTGTTGGGCGCGGTAGCCATTTTTCTGTATGTGGGGGCGGAAGTCTCTATTGGCAGCTTCCTGGTGAACTTTATGGCCGAGGATTCCATTGCCGGCCTGGAGGAGTCGGAGGCGGCGTTTTTTGTCTCCCTATACTGGGGCGGGGCCATGATGGGCCGCTTTGCCGGTGCGCTGGTAATGCGATATATCGCTGCCGGAAAGGTATTGGCTGCATGCGCGATGATTTCCTGCATTCTGCTGCTAGCCACGGTGACTGGTGAGGGTTATCTGGCAATGTATGCGGTACTGTCGGTGGGCTTGAGTAATTCCATTATGTTCCCGACGATTTTCAGCCTGGCAGTGGCCAAACTTGGCCGCGCTACCAGCCAGGGTTCGGGAATTTTGTGTCTGGCAATTGTCGGTGGTGCTGTAGTGCCTTTCTTGCAGGGCTTGCTGGCCGATCATGTAGGTATCCAACTGGCATTTGTTCTGCCAGTTTTCTGCTATCTCTATATTCTCTACTATGGGATTGCCGGGCATCGCCCGGATAAATGCGCTTGAGGGGTTGCTTTTCCTCTTCTGAACACTTTGCGCCGGTGTTTGTATGCCGGCTTTTTTGCAACAAGCAGAGTGTGTGTCCTGCAAAACACTTAAAAGTGAGGAGGGATTAGAAAATTTCCACTAAAATAAGTGCAGGTGGTATTTTTGATGCTTTGGACTGAAACTGGAGCTCAGTATCGACAGCGAAAACAGTTACGTAGTATTTGTTCGGCGGTGGTTAAGAGGCTTTTGATGCCGTCTGTTGGGCTCTGTGGTTGGAGTCCAGAAACTCCTTGACTGGCTGGCGATAGTTTCGGCTGACTTTGACCTTGGCACCACTATTGAGGGTGAGAAAGTACTCGCCTTTAGTCAGCACCTTGATATGCGTAATACAATTTAGGTTCACCAGAGTGGATCTGTGGATACGCTTGAAGTTATCGGGGCACAGCTGCTTTTGCAGATCCTTGATTGTGCTGCGCATCACATGTGTCTCACCTTTCACATGCACACACATATAGTCACCGGCTGCGTCGATCCATTCGATATCCTGTTGGTTTACCATGGTGATGGTGCCGCGATCCTTGATGGCTAGGCGGTGAGAAAAGGATTGCGCCAGTGCACTTTCACCAGACAATCCTCCTTGCGGGCCGGCATCTGCAATTGAGTTTAGCAGGCGATCCTTTTCCCCCAGGCAGTTGCGATCCTGTGCCAAGTGCATTTGCTGTAGCCGCTGGCGGACCCGCTCCAGTGCGGTTTGCAGGCGCCTGCTGTCCAGCGGTTTCAACACATAATCTACTGCATGAACGTCAAACGCCTTCAGTGCGTATCGATCGTAGGCGGTTGTGAATACAATAAGCGGCATGGTATCACCCTGTAGGCGGCGTACTACCTCGAATCCATTCATGCCGGGCATTTGTACATCGAGGATCAGTAAATCCGGAGCGCAGTCGAATACAGCCTGCAGTACTTCCCGGCCATTCCGGCAACAGGCGACTATTTCTAAATCCTTGAATTCCTCAAGCATACTTTTCAGCAGCCGCAGGGCGAGGGGTTCGTCGTCCACCAGTGCAACGGTGAGTGTGTTCATAGGATTTCTCCCTGTGTCAGGTGGGTGGGGTGCGCGGTTATTTCCAGTGGGATATCAATACGCACCAGCATGCCGGAATCAGATTTTTTACACTGTTCTATACGGAAATTCTGTGGATACAGATTGCAGAGACGCTCGCGTACATTTTTCACGCCGACCCCGGTAGAGGGAAAATGGCAGTCTTGCTCATCAGAAAATCTGCTTGAACAGCCGGTATCAGTGACTTCCAGTACCAGGCGTGCACCGGCATGTCGCGCACTAATGGCGATAGTGCCTCCCAGTTCATTGGGAGCAATGGCGTATTTGACCGAGTTTTCCACCAAAGGCTGCAGTAGCATACTGGGCACCTGGGCGTTGCGCACCTGCTCATCAATAGACAGGTCCACGATCAGCCGATCGGCAAAGCGGGACTTTTCGATCTCCAAATAGAGCAGTACGGCTTCGATCTCCCGTTCCAGGGTGACTTTCTGCATGGGATCTTCTTTGAGTGACAGACGCAGGAAGTCGCTGAGGCGTACAACCATTTGGCGGGCCTCATCAGCTTGCTCAAAACGGATCAGTGCATTGATGGAATTCAGCGTATTAAACAAAAAATGCGGGTTGAGCTGGTAACGCAGCATTTTCAATTGGGCCTCACTGGCAATAGCCTCAGCTTGCAGCCTGCGCAGTTGTTCGCGTTCGTTCACTGCGGCAACCTCAAGCATTTTATTGTGCTCATCTTGCAACAAAAGGTGATATTTCACCCCACAATAGAGGGCGCTCCAAAATAAAAATACAAATAGGGAGGCGTAATACCAGCCACCAAATTCAGACCAGATGGAATGCTCGCCACTCAGTCGTATATAGGCCTCCATCCGCACCAGTGTCCATATTCCGGAGATGACCGCCACCGCCAGCAGATAGATGACTGTGCGCACGGCCAGCTCTGAGTCCCAGGCAATGTCGAAAATAGGCTTGAGAAATAGTGACAAGACAAAGGCGATGGTGCACTGAAACAGGGTATTTATCGGCTCAAATTTGGGCCATTCCGAAGGGGAGTGCCACAGGCTGAGTGAAAGAAAAGTGACCAGCAATATCCCCACCCAGCTCACTAGCTGCAACTTCCAAAACCAGCAGGTAGTCTGAATGTCGGTGTTCAGGCTCTTTTTCTGACGGGTTGGGTACTGCATGATGTCCCGTTTTTTAATATTATGAAAATGCCGGGATAGACGCTCACCATCGCCTTCATTATTATCCTGCAAATACTACCTTGGCTGGCCTTGTCCTGCCAGGACCAACTAATGTCAAGCTTCCGGTTTACCCTCTAAATAGTCCTTTTTGCCGGATTTCGGGGTGAATCGTCAAGTAAATTTCGGCAATCTGGGCTTATATGACTACTTTCCTGTGGTTGTGCTGGGTTACAGCAGACGGTGGTCTTGCCTGTGATTCTCGCACGGATTTTAGTGATAAGACCGCCTTTGTCTGGAGTCGCTGTGTTCTGTTTTAAAGTGATCAGGGCGTGTGGCCTCATGATCTTCCGGCCTTGGCATGTGATTTTGAAAGGAGGTAGCTTGTGTATGATTCATTCCTGGCTTATTTGGATCGGATGCATGCGCGCTTTCATGCAGTGAACGTGATAGTGGTCATAGGGTTTGGTATGAGCGGATTGATCGGGATTAATGCTCTATTGGCTTATGAGATCGGTTTCCAGTGAAACAGATGTTGCCCGAGTCGAACTCTCCAAACGAGATCTTGGTCAAGGATACTGGCATGAAGGGCGCCATACCAGCAGGCGCTGTCCCCGGTTATTTCAATCTGGCTGCCCTGACCTCTTTATTTTTGATCTGGGGGTTTATTACTGGCCTCAATGATGTGCTGGTACCACACCTGAAAAATGTTTTTGAGCTGAGTTATACCCGGGCCGTTCTGGTACAGTTCTGCTTTTTTGCCGCTTACTTTCTGGTCTCCGTGCCTGCGGGGATGCTACTGCGCAGAGTGGGTTACCAGTTGGGACTGGTGCTGGGCCTGTTGGTTGCCTGTGCCGGTTGTCTGGTGTTTATTCCAGCGGCACGATTGCAAATCTATGAGGTATTTTTATTTGGACTTTTTGTATTGGCCTCAGGAATTACCCTGTTGCAGGTGTCTGCCAATCCCTATGTTATTGCCCTGGGCGGCGCTCGCTCGGCACCCAGTCGGTTGAATCTCACCCAGGCGTTTAACTCCCTGGGAACCACACTTGCGCCTGTGATTGGCGGTGCGGTCTTTTTTACTGCGGTCTCTACCGGCTCTGACCCGGATACCGCTGCGAGTATAACCGAGTTTCGCGCCCGTGAGGCGGCATTGGTGGAGGCCCCCTATTTCTGGCTGGCAGTCATTTTGTTGCTGATGGTGGCCTTTTTCTCCTGGATACGCCTGCCGGAAATTCCCAATCACCTGAAAGCCACAGAGTTTGGGGCCAACGAGCAGGAGATCTTTTCTATCTGGCGTTTTCCCAGGTTGACTTTGGGTGCAGTGGGCATTTTTGCCTATGTGGGGGCTGAAGTTGCCATCGGTAGCTTTCTGGTGAGTTTTTTCGGGGAGCCCTCGGTAGCTAGGATGCGACCTTTTGAGGCCGCACACTTTGTCTCCTTGTATTGGGGTGGTGCGATGATTGGCCGTTTTGCTGGGGCACTGCTTCTACGCTATATATCTGCCGGGAAACTGTTGGCGATCTGTGGCCTGGGCTCAGTGGCACTGATTTCGGTGGCCATGCATAGCTCCGGTGTTGTTGCCGTGTGGTCGATCGTTGCCGTCGGGTTGTGTAACTCGATTATGTTTCCAACCATATTCAGTCTTGCCCTGCATGGTCTGGGTGGACATACCTGCCAGGGCAGTGGTGTGCTGTGTATGGCAATCGTGGGGGGGGCAGTAATCCCGCTTTTACAGGGTCTGGTTGCAGATAGCGCCGGTATCCAGATTTCCTTTTCGGTGCCCCTGCTGTGTTATTGTTTCATTGTTTATTATGGAGCCTTCTCGCTGGATCTGCGTGGAGATGTAGAGGAATGAGACGGTCGCTTATAGCAACCGAGTGCAATTCTATTATTCACTTGCAGTAAGGGGCCTGCCAGGTGAGGCTCACAATCTGTCTGGGCAAGCCTCGTTGTTTCTATCTCAACTGGTGGTTGCACTACAGTAGATTGTTTGGTGTCAAAATCAATTGTATTGGCAACCCGATCCATCCCCATCTTACTTTGTCAGTACCACTTGCCTTGAGTATCTTTTGATACAACTGACACAGTGTTCGGGGGGCGCTGTCCGTATCGCCCCGGGAAAGAACCACTCTAGCGGATTTTTATTGCTCAAAGCCAGTGTGGTATCAATGATAGATTCGCGGTGTAGCGGGCTCTGGGACGCAGGTACAGTCAAGGAAATCGCACATTCCTATCCGTAGAAATATCCTTTGGGCATAGCAACTGCGCATCGCAAGATGTGATGGTACAAGAATAATTAGCAAAGGATTAAAAGTGATGAGAAAGCAAAGCACAAACAAATGTACTCCCTGCTCGGGGCGTGCCTTTTTGGCGCTTCTGGCAGGCTGGTGGCTGCTGCACTCCACCGGTGTATTCGCAGTAGAACCCCTGAGTGTCAGTGGGAATCGGATCTTGATCGATGGCCAACCGGGCAGTCTTGCAGGCAATAGCTACTTCTGGAGCAATAATGGTTGGGGTGGAGAGAAATACTACAATGCGAGTACCGTTAGTTGGTTGAAATCGGATTGGAAGTCAACACTGGTGCGGGCTGCAATGGGGGTCGAAGACGGGGGCGGATATTTTGAAGACCCGGCCGGTAATGAGGCCAAGGTGCGAGTGGTAGTGGATGCGGCCATAGCCAATGATATGTACGTCATTATTGATTGGCACTCCCACTATGCTCATACCCATGACTGGAGCCAGGCGATCAATTTTTTTAAGCGTATGGCGTCCGATTACGGTCATACAAACAATGTGATTTATGAGATTTACAATGAGCCGAAACAGGTTTCCTGGAGTAGTGACGTCAAGCCTTATGCCGAGTCGGTGATCAGTGCCATACGTGCTATCGATCCAGATAATCTGATTATTGTCGGAACACCCACCTGGTCTCAGGATGTCGACCAGGCTTCTTATGATCCCATTCGGGGCTATGCCAATATCGCCTATACCTTGCATTTTTATGCCGGTACGCATGGCCAATATTTGAGAGACAAAGCGCAAACCGCACTCAACAACGGTATCGCGCTATTTGCCACTGAATGGGGAACTGTGAACGCAGACGGCAATGGGGGGGTGAATCATGGTGAAACTGATCGTTGGATGGATTTTCTCAAATCCAATAATATCAGTCATGCAAACTGGTCGATCAACGACAAAAATGAGGGGGCCTCTGCTCTCTGGCCCGGGGCGAATGCGAATGGCGGTTGGCCTGACTCCAGTTTGACCGAATCTGGGAATAAAGTGCGTCAGATTATTCGATCCTGGGTAGGAAATACACCTCCAAACCCATCCGACTGCGACACAGTCACTTTGCCCGCAAGAATTGAAGCAGAGCATTTCTGTGAAATGTCCGGTGTTCAAATTGAGAGCACTTCGGATACGGGCGGTGGCAGTAATGTCGGTTATCTCGATACTGGCGACTGGATGAGCTACAAAATCACTGTGCCCAGCAGGGGTGACTATACGGTGTCCTATCGGGTGGCTGCGTTGGGTAGCGGCGGCGTATTGCAGTTGGAGAAACGTGGCGGTTCACCGGTATATAGTCAACTGGATATCCCCAATACCGGTGACTGGCAGAGCTGGACCACGATTCAACAGACTGTTCAGCTGGATGCCGGAGAGCAGGAGATAGCCATTGCGGTCCTGGGTCCCGCTTGGAATCTCAATTGGCTGGATATTCAGAGTAGTGACAACAACCCTGACCCGCCTGATGAGGGCATCGTGATCGAAGCCGAGAACCACACGTATATGAGTGGTGTACAGACTGAGTCCACCAGTGATGTGGGGGGAGGGCAGAACGTCGGTTGGATTGATGCCGGGGACTGGATGGCTTACCACGATATTGATATCCCTTCGAGCGGGAACTATACGGTAGAGTTCCGTGTGGCGGCCCTGGATGGTGGCGCCCTCAGTTTTGAACGTGCCGGGGGAAACCCCGTTTATGGCACTTTAGCAATACCCGATACGGATGGTTGGCAAAACTGGACAACGATCTCCATGACCGTTTACCTGGAAGCCGGAAGGCAGAACTTTGGAATCGGTGTGCCCCGGGGGGGATGGAACCTGAACTGGATACGATTCACCAGGCTCTAGCAGGTTGTGAAAAAGGTCTTTCGTGGCCTTAGCCTGCTCGAAGGGTGCAAAGAGGGATTCACCCCTAGGCTTTTTGTCGGCTGAGTGAATGGGGTAGGTACAGGTCTTGTTGCAATGTATTGAGAGCCCGGTAACTTCATCCAGTTATCGGGTTTTCCAATGCGGCAGTCGAAAGAGCAGAGGTCATACCGGATTGCTTGCCGGGTAAATTACGATTTCTTCCCGAGCCCACCTGCCTTTTCTGGAGGACACCCTCCCTTTCCGCCCAGGTCGCACATTTGGGTATACTGTGGCGAGGTAAATTGCGGGCTTGCCATCCAGTGACATTCACCACCCCAAAGCGGCTTCAGACACTCCTGCAGGTGGCATTGCAGCGCCACCCTGTGCCAGGCCAACTCTGGGTCGGGTTCTCCGGTGGCCTGGATTCCACAGTCCTCCTGCACCTGCTCGCCAGTTGCCAAATTCCGGTGCGGGCGCTGCATGTGCACCATGGCTTGAGTGCGAATGCGGACCGCTGGTTGTCCCATTGTCAGGAGTTTGCCTGTCACCTGTCAGTACCCTTTACCGCTGTGCAGATACATGTGGCTACAGGAAAGGGAGGCTTGGAGCAGCGGGCCCGCAGGGCGAGGTATCGGGCGTTTGCCCAGGTGATGTCAGAGGGTGATCAGATCCTGCTCGGCCATCACGGGGATGATCAGGCAGAGACTTTTTTGCTGCGCCTGATGCGCGGTGCTGGGGTACTGGGGTTGGCCGGTATTGCGGAATCGCGCTTCCTGGGTGAGGGCAGGTCCCTGTTGAGGCCCCTGCTGGGAGCTAGCCGTGTCGAGCTGGCGGCCTGGGCTGGGGACCATGGGCTTACCTGGATCGATGATGAGAGCAACGCCGATGAGTCCCTCGATCGCAATTACCTGCGCCACAGTGTATTGCCGTTGCTTTCCGCACGTTGGCCGGCCAGACAACGGGTCATGCGTGCAGTGGAAAATCTGCGGGAGTCCGCCGAATTGCTGCAGGCGTTGGCACTTGCAGATCTGCATGGCTGTGGATTCCGCCGGGAGCGCTTTGGGGAGAGCCTGGCCCTGGAGAGGTTCACCGGTCTAAGTTTGGCCCGGCGCAAGAACTTGTTGCGCTACTGGAGTTTGCAGCAGGGCGGTAAGGCGCCGGAGTGGGCCCCTTTACAGCAGGCTCTGGAACAACTGGGCGCGGCGGCAGCGGATGCCCGGATTGCGGTGCAGCTGGGCGGCAGAGTAGTGAGGCGCTATCAGGGGCGTTTGTATCTGACCCCTGAGTTGGCGCGTTACCTGGTGAAAGAGGGTGGGGAGCAAAGGTGCTGGGATGGCATCTCCGAGTTGCCTCTGCCGGGAGGAGGGATGCTGGCACCCTCACCGGGCTGGCCAGGTTCACAGTATCGGGTGCGCTATCGCCGTGGGGGTGAGCGGGCACAGCCATCGGATCGGGTACATTCCCAGACCCTGAAGAAGTTATTACAGGAGCGGGCCCTGGAGCCCTGGCTGAGAGACAGGGTGCCACTGGTATATCGTGCGGGGGAGCTGGTGGCCGTCGGCGACCTGTTTACCTGCGATGTGGCGGGCCTCGCCCAGACGCCGCCACCCAGATGGTGGTTTTCCGATTGAGTGGAAAAGGGTTTTCTGCTAGTCTGGCCCCCCGTCTCAAAGGCACCGGAACGCGCTGGATTAACCGCCCGGGCCTGCCCTGAAAGCTCGACTTTCATCGAGCACCCAACTGATCAAGGTTTTGCATGACGCGCTATATTTTTGTAACTGGTGGCGTGGTTTCCTCATTGGGAAAAGGTATCGCCTCCGCCTCTCTGGCCGCCATTCTCGAGGCCCGTGGGCTCAAGGTGACCATCCTGAAGCTGGACCCCTATATCAACGTGGATCCGGGCACCATGAGCCCCTTTCAGCACGGGGAGGTCTATGTCACAGAAGATGGTGCGGAGACGGATCTTGACCTTGGTCACTACGAACGCTTTATTCGCACACGGATGTCCATGCGCAACAACTTCACAACTGGCCGGGTTTACGAAACCGTACTGCGCAAGGAGCGCCGCGGGGACTACCTAGGCGGTACCGTACAGGTGATTCCCCATATTACTGACGAAATCAAACGCCGTGTACTGGAAGGCGGCCTTGATATGGATGTGGCCATCGTTGAGATCGGGGGTACCGTTGGCGATATTGAATCCCAGCCGTTCCTGGAGTCTGTGCGTCAGTTGCGCGTTGAGATGGGAGTAAACCGCGCATTACTGATTCATCTGAGTTATGTACCCTTTATCACCACAGCTGGAGAAACCAAAACCAAGCCGACACAGCATTCTGTCAAAGAGCTGCGCTCCATTGGTCTGCAACCGGACATACTGCTGTGTCGCTCTGAGTGCGAGATCCACAAAGATGCCCGCCGCAAGATCGCATTGTTTACTAATGTAGAGGAGCGCGCGGTTGTCCCTCTGCCCGATGCCAAAACCATCTACGGTGTTCCGCGCCTGCTGCACAGCCATAGTCTCGACGATATCGTGGTGGAAAAACTGCAATTGCAATGCCGGGCCCCGGATCTGTCCGAGTGGGATCGGGTGGTGGATGGCAAGCTCAATCCCAATAAAGAAATCAGAATTGCCATGGTTGGCAAGTATATGGAGCTGCTGGATGCCTACAAGTCGCTGATTGAATCCCTCACCCATGCAGGTATCAAACACCGCTGTAAAGTGGATATTGATTTTATCAATGCGGAAGAGGTTGAAGGGACCGAAGGCATTGACCTGATCTCCGGTGCCGATGCAATCCTGGTGCCCGGCGGTTTTGGTGAACGCGGCCTCGATGGCAAGCTGGAAGCGGTGCGTTACGCCCGTGAAAACGACATCCCCTACCTGGGTATCTGCCTTGGTTTGCAGTCTGTGGTAATTGAGTTTGCGCGCAATGTGCTCGGCCTAGAGGGTGCCAACAGTACGGAATTTGATACCAAGACGCCGCACCCGGTGATTGGTCTGATCACCGAGTGGATCGACAGCGAAGGCAATGTAGAGAAACGCGATGAGCAATCCGATCTCGGTGGTACCATGCGTCTGGGAGGGCAGGAGTGCCGCCTCGCAGAGGGCTCAAAGGCCCGTGAAATTTATGGTGCCAACGTGATTGTGGAGCGTCATCGCCACCGCTATGAAGTGAATAATAATTATGTCGACCGCCTGCAGCAGGCCGGTCTGAAGGTCGGCGGCTTTTCTGTGGATGACTCTCTGGTGGAAATGGTTGAACTGCCCAACCACCCCTGGTTTGTCGCCTGCCAATTTCACCCGGAATTCACCTCCACACCCCGCGATGGACACCCGCTGTTTGAGAGCTTCGTTGCCGCAGCCATGCATCAGCGGGAAAACCGGGGTTAAAATAAAAAATGCAATTTTGCCACTGGCTTAACAGTCAGGGGGAGAGAACAGGAAGCAGACCGTGAAAACCATTGAAGTCGGAAATATTCAGATTGCGAATGACAGGCCCTTTGTTCTGTTTGGCGGTATGAATGTACTGGAGTCCCGGGAGCTGGCCATGCAAGTGGCGGAACACTTCGTTAAAGTCACCCAAAAGCTGGGAATTGACTACGTTTTCAAAGCCTCTTTTGACAAGGCAAACCGTTCCTCGGTCGATGCCTACCGCGGGCCGGGCATGGAAGCGGGCTTGAGGATTTTCCAGGAAATCAAAGAGACCTTTAATATTCCCCTGATTACCGATATACACGAGCAGTTCCAGGCGGCACCTGTGGCAGAGGTTGTGGATATTATCCAGTTGCCCGCTTTTCTTGCCCGCCAGACCGATCTGGTAGCGGCCATGGCCGCTACCGGTGCGGTGATCAATGTAAAGAAGCCACAGTTTATGAGTCCGCCGCAGGTCAAAAATGTAGTGGATAAATTTGCCCAGTGTGGCAATGAAGACATTCTGTTATGCGAGCGTGGGACCTGCTTTGGCTACGACAATCTCGTGGTTGATATGCTAGGCTTTCGCACCATGATTGATGTTTCCGCAGGGGCCCCTGTGATCTTTGATGTGACGCACTCGCTGCAGATGCGCGACCCTTCTGGTGCCGCGTCCGGTGGACGCCGGGCGCAGGTTACAGAGCTGGGGCGCGCAGGCCTGGCGATTGGTATTGCCGGGTTGTTCCTCGAAGCGCATCCGCAACCGGACAAGGCCCTGTGCGATGGGCCCAGCGCACTGCCTTTGGACAAGCTGGAGCCTTTTCTTGCACAAATGAAGGCGGTAGATGATCTGATAAAAGGCTTTGCCGCACTGGATACAAAATAACAGTAAACCTCATTCTAGGAGAGCCTCTTTGCCGGGTGCAGTATACCTGTTCCAGTGGTGCTAACGCTGTGAACCAGCTGCCGATACTTCAACTGCGGAAAGATTGTCCGATGGGGTGCTGCTAGCCGGCGATTTTTCTCGCGCAACAGTTTGGATACCTCTTTTTC
The DNA here is from genome assembly GCF_030731025.1 of Microbulbifer sp. 2205BS26-8. Taxonomy (NCBI): domain Bacteria; kingdom Pseudomonadati; phylum Pseudomonadota; class Gammaproteobacteria; order Cellvibrionales; family Microbulbiferaceae; genus Microbulbifer; species Microbulbifer sp. 2205BS26-8. Next base: position 27,407 of record NZ_JAVAMR010000012.1, read on the forward strand.
TTTCATGACCGATGTTTGAGTAAGTACCATATGGAGCCCGTTTTAATGAGCAAGATTGTCGCTGTTAAAGCCTACGAAGTGTTGGATTCCCGCGGTAACCCTACCGTTGAAGCTGATGTGATTTTGGAGGACGGGTCTATCGGTTCCGCTTGCGCCCCCTCCGGCGCATCCACCGGCTCCCGAGAGGCGCTCGAACTGCGCGATGGGGACGAGGCCCGCTACCTTGGTAAGGGCGTTCTGAAAGCTGTTGAGAATATTAATACCACCGTTGCCGACCTGCTTAAGGGTATGGATGCGGCAGATCAGCGTGCACTGGACAAAGCGATGATCGATGCCGATGGTACTGAAAACAAAGCCAGGCTGGGCGCCAACACCATCCTGGCCGTATCCCTGGCTGCGGCCAAAGCCGCGGCGGCGTCGAAAAAAATTCCGTTGTACCAGCATATTGCAGAAGTCAATGGCACTGCCGGTCAGTATTCCATGCCGGTCCCTATGATGAATATCCTCAATGGTGGAGAACACGCCGACAACAACGTGGATATTCAGGAATTTATGATCCAGCCGGTAAATGCCACGACTTTTGCCGAGGCCCTGCGCCAGGGGGCCGAGATTTTCCACAGTCTGAAAAAAGTGTTGTCGAGCAATAAGCTCAGCACTGCCGTCGGGGATGAGGGTGGCTTTGCCCCCAACCTGCCCTCCAACGAAGCGGCCCTGAAAGTGATTGCCGAGGCGGTGGAAAAGGCCGGTTACACCCTGGGTGAGGATATTGCCCTGGCGCTGGACTGCGCCTCCTCCGAATTTTACAAGGATGGCAAGTACAATCTGTCAGGTGAGGGCAAGCAGTACGACAGTGAAGGTTTTGCCAATTACCTGGCTGAGTTGTCTTCCAATTACCCGATCCTGTCCATCGAAGATGGTATGGATGAAAGCGATTGGAATGGCTGGAAAACACTGACCGATAAGATTGGTGGGAAAGTCCAGTTGGTGGGTGATGACCTGTTTGTGACCAATACCAGGATCCTCAGAGAAGGTATTGAAAGGGGGGTGGGCAATGCCATTTTGATCAAGTTCAACCAGATCGGCTCTCTGTCGGAAACGCTTGATGCGATCAAAATGGCCAAAGAGGCCGGATATACTGTAGTCATTTCCCACCGTTCCGGTGAGACTGAGGACACCACGATCGCAGATCTGGCTGTCGCCACTGCTGCAGGCCAGATCAAGACCGGCTCTCTGTGCCGCTCAGACCGCGTCGCCAAGTACAACCGTCTGCTGCGTATCGAAGCGGAGTTGAACGGGGCGGCGGCCTACCGCGGCCGGGCTGAATTCACCTGATGGTTCTTACTTGCTGCAAGAGCACAGTATGAGATACCTGCTGCAGTGCATAGTGACCAGGCCATCAAATCGGTCCTCGATGACTTTACTGACTGCCGCCCTTGAAATATGGGGGTAATTGCGCTGAGCTGTTTGTACTTTATGGACTTGCGGCGGCCTGTGGTTGGCGGCTCCGCCCCGGGTCCTATCCCCTGGCAGCCGGTTGTGTTGCCGGGTAAATCTCTTTATCAGCAAAACAATCCTAGTCTCGTATGAAATGGCTGCTGGCAATTCTCACCATCCTACTGCTTGCCACCCAATATCGGCTCTGGGTCGGTCCAGGCAGTCTCGCCGAAATCACGCGTCTCAAGCGTCAACTCGCCGTACAGCGAGAGAAAAATGCTGCTCTTGAGCAGGAAAACCGCCAATTGTTCAGGGAGGTGCGCAGTCTCAAAGTGGGTACCGACGGGATTGAGGCCAGGGCGCGCTATGATTTAGGGTTGATCAAGGAAGGGGAAACACTGTTTATCTTCCTGGAAACGCAAGAGACCGGGCAGTGATTAGGGATTACTGGGTTGTCGTGCCCGCCGCCGGCACCGGCAAACGCATGGGTGCCGACCGGCCAAAGCAGTATCTACCGCTTATGGGACGACCGCTGCTATCCCTGACGTTAGAGAATGTTTTAAGCTGGCCGGGGCTTGCGGGGATTGTCGTGGCCCTGTCGAAAGAGGATGGGTTTTTCCCCCACCTCAAAGAGGCCCAGAATCCCAGGGTACACACGGTGATTGGTGGTGCCGATCGGGCAGATTCTGTGCTGGCTGCACTGACGTATCTCATCGGGCGTGCGGTGGATGATACGCCGGTACTCGTCCATGATGCCGCTCGCCCCTGTGTTACACGGGGGGATATTGGTGCACTGCTCGATGAAGGCGTTTTGCCCATTGCCCTCTTGGCGCGCCCGGCTAGTGATACGGTGAAGCAGAGCCGGACTCTGGACGGGGCACCCTGCGCCGAACAGACGTTGGATCGGAAGCGGATCTGGCTCGCACAAACGCCGCAGCGTGCCCCTTTACACCTGCTGTATTCCTGCCTAAGTCGGGCCCTCAAACAAGGTAAAACGGTCACCGATGAGGCCAGCGCACTCGAAATGTATGGACATTCGCCCCAACTCGTGGCGGTGCAGGGCGATAATCTCAAAGTGACCCACCCCTCCGATCTCTTGGTGGCAGAGGCCATTTTGCGCCTGCGCTACGCCCCTACAGAGGATAAACAGTAGTGAGTTTTCGAATAGGCCAAGGCTTTGATGTACATGCCTTTGGTCCAGGTAATCATGTTGTCATCGGCGGAGTGAAAATTCCGTACGAGCGCGGTCTTGAGGCCCATTCAGACGGTGATGTACTTCTACATGCCCTGGCGGATGCACTGCTGGGTGCCCTGGCCCTGGGAGATATCGGCCACCATTTTCCTGAGATGGATGCCCGTTACGCCAACGTGGATAGCCGCAGGTTATTACGACAGGTTGTCACCCTGATCAATCACAAAGGGTATCGCCTGGTGAACGCCGACATTACTCTGATTGCCCAGGCGCCGAAGATGGCCCCCTATGTTGAAGCGATGCGCACTACTATCGCTGCAGATTGTGGTGTTGAACGCGGTGATATTAGTGTCAAGGCGACGACGACGGAGAGGCTGGGGTTTCCTGGGCGCGGCGAAGGCATCGCAGCCCAGGCCGTTGTGTTACTCGAGCACTCCCATGACTGAAGGCTGGAAACTGGATTGGCCGAGGGCGTTGGGTGCAGTGCATGTGAGCGCAGACTTTCGCACTCAGCCGGAAGACTTTGTTGTTGAAGAACTGGCGTTTCCGTCGCCCTCTGAAAATGGTGAGCATGTTTATCTGCAGATCAGAAAGCGCGGCGCAAACACGGCCTGGGTGGCAAAGCAGTTGGCGACTCTTTCCGGCGTAAACACCTCGGATGTGGGCTATTTCGGTTTGAAAGACCGGCATGGGTTAACTACCCAGTGGTTCAGTGTATGGCTGGGGAAAAAGCTCCAGCCGGACTGGTCGCGACTCAACGGCCCGGAGATCTCTGTGCTGAACACTTTTCGCGGCTCGCGCAAGTTGCGCCGGGGCGAGCACAGCGGAAACCGGTTCAAAATCCGCCTGCGCAGTATTCGCGGGAAGCGAGCTGCTGCCGAGCAGAGACTGGATAAAATTAGCGCCGGTGTGCCCAATTACTTTGGTGAGCAGCGCTTTGGTATCCATGGGAACAACCTGGATTTGGTCCGCCGTTTGGCCGAGGGTGGCGGTGGCTGTGGCAAAAGCAAAAAGGCCTTTGCCATGTCCGCAGCGCGCAGTTGGCTGTTTAATCAGGTCCTGGCAGAAAGGGTCGATGCGGGCAACTGGCGGGAGGTGCTCGATGGTGAGCCGGAAGCAAATCCCAGCGGCCCCCTTTGGGGGCGCGGGCGCAATCCGGTATCCCGTGTACAGGAAGAGTTGGAGCAGCGTGCTCTGCTCCCCTGGCAGCCCTGGTGCAACTGGTTAGAGCACTGCGGGCTCAGGCAGGAGCGCCGGGCCTTGGTACTACGCCCTGAGGCGTTTCACTATCAATGGGAAGAAGACAGTCTGGTGCTCGGGTTTTCCCTGACCCGAGGTGAATTTGCAACAGCGCTGTTGAGGGAAGTGGCCCAACTGGTCAATGTGAAATCAAGCACTTAAAATTTGGTACTGGAAGTGACAGGTGTTTTGCAGGGCATGGAAATAAACCGTATATGGATCATTTAAGACACGAAGGCCTGGGAATGACCTCCCAGCGCACCCGCAACCGTTTGATACAGAGGCTGCGGGAAGAGGGGATTAAAAACGAGCAGGTTCTGGAAGTGATGGCTTCGATCCCCCGGCATCTGTTCCTGGATGAAGCCCTGGCGATTCGCGCTTACGAGGATACGGCTCTGCCCATAGGCTACGGCCAGACCATCTCCCAACCTTATATTGTTGCCCGCATGACTGAGTTGCTGCTGGATCGGGCTAAGTCCCTTCGGCGCGTACTGGAAGTGGGCACCGGTTCGGGCTATCAAACAGCGATTCTCGCTGGCCTGGTCGAACAACTTTACTCCGTTGAGCGTGTCGAACCCCTGTTGGTAAAGGCACGCCGACGCCTGGCAGAGCTGGGTTTACGCAATGTTGAGTACAAACTCAGTAATGGGGGGTTTGGCTGGCCGGATAGGGGCCCCTACACTGCCATTCTTGCAGCGGCAGCACCGGCAATTGTTCCGGATGAGTTGAAACGGCAGTTGGCACCCAATGGTGTAATGGTTATCCCGGTGGGATCAGAGCAGCAGTATTTAACTCTGTTGGTCCGCCGCCAGGACAGCGATTTGTTTGATGTAGAAAAACTGGAAGCGGTGCGTTTTGTGCCGCTCCTTAGTGGTGTTGTTCGATGAATTTGGTTGAAATCGCCAAGAGCCGATATCCCGCAGTGGTGCTGCGTGGCATGGCAATGGGTGCGGCTGATGTTGTCCCCGGTGTTTCCGGCGGTACCATCGCTTTTATTACCGGTATTTACCGGGAGTTGCTGGACTCTTTGAGTCAAATTGGGCCGCGCTGTATTCCCTTGTTGAAGAATGAAGGGGTAGTGGCGCTGTGGAAATACATTAATGGCAGTTTTCTGCTATCTCTGTTTGCTGGCATTTTGATCAGTATTTTCAGTCTTGCGCGCCTGATCAGTGGCCTCCTCAGCGACTATCCAATTGTGGTCTGGTCTTTTTTTTTCGGCCTTGTACTGGCATCCTCTGTGCCTGTTTTACGCAAGATACCCAGATGGTCTCCATCGGTGTTTGTATTTCTACTGCTGGGAGCACTTTTGGCGGTTACGGTGAGTGAACTGCGTCCCGGTGATATCCCCGCGACTCCGCTGACCCTGTTTTTTTCCGGTGCCCTGGCTATTTGCGCCATGGTCCTGCCGGGTATTTCCGGTGCTTTCATTCTCTTGTTGATTGGGATCTACCCCAAGGTACTCACAGCGGTGCACGAACTGCAGATTACCAACTTATTCTGCTTTGCCGCTGGCGCAACCGTAGGTCTGATCTTGTTCAGTCGACTGCTCTCGTGGCTGATACACAAGTATGTTGCCAGAACACTGGCTTTTCTGGCTGGGATATTGCTGGGCAGTCTGAAAATTCTCTGGCCCTGGAAGTTGCCTATGGAGGGAGAAGTTGCGATGTCCAGTAAACTGGCCCCACTGCAGGCGAATACCTCCCCGGCCAAGTTTGTGGTGCAAAGCGGCGAAGAGGCCTATTTGGGGATGGCCGTCATCGTAGCGCTTGCCGCTATCCTGTTGGTACTTGCCGTGGACTTTTTTGCTGCAGCTCATAGAGGGAAATCCTGTGCCACACCGCAATAAGATCTCGGAAATCTCGGTATGGCAGCTTTTTAGGAGACTTTTACGGGGATTTTTACTGCTTTTCTTTAGACGCTTTTTCCATAAATGCCGCAGTCTGATTTAAAAAGAGAATAATGAAATGTCATCTTTTACAACATCCTCAACACCGTTCTTGGCGGGGCAATAGTTTTGGGCTTGGATACTTTTTGGTTAGGTTGTTAAAGATATTAGGCACAAGTGTGCTAATTTGGGGTTTGTTTTCCTGTGGCAGCCACAAGGCTCCCAGCAGTTCCCTGAAACAGCCCCCCGACATTCGCTTGAACTACCATACGGTGAGCCAGGGAGATACGCTGTATTCGATCGCCTGGCGCTACGGTAAGGATTTCCGACATCTGGCCGCACTCAACGGCATCGCCTCCCCCTATTATATCTACCCGGGCCAGCGCCTGAAGCTGAATGGAAAAGCCCCTGCCAGCACGGTTTCAGTGGCGCGTAAAAAGACTAAAAAAATGCCGAGCAGCAAGGTGGCTACCAAGAAGACTGCTTCAGCATCCAGTAAAAAATCTTTAACGCGAAGTAGCAAGCGCCATGCGAGCCAGGCCCGGCGGGCGGGCTCAATTCGCTGGCGTTGGCCCGCACGTGGAAAAGTGATCAGCCAATTCCGCTCCGGTGACCCCCTGCGCAAGGGAGTTGATATCACCGGAGAAAAGGGAGAATCTGTATTGGCAGCGGCCGATGGCACCGTTATCTACGCGGGAAACGCATTGAGAGGTTATGGAAAGCTGCTGATCGTGAAGCACAGTGACGAGTATCTGAGTGCTTATGCCCACAACCACCGGTTACTGGTGCGGGAGGGCAGTGCAGTCAAAGCGGGACAGCGGATAGCGGAATTGGGTTCAAGTGGTACCGACCGCAACAAGCTCCACTTTGAGATTCGCAGAAACGGTCAGCCAGTAGATCCTCTTGCCTATTTGCCGTAAGCCGAACGGATGTTCTGCGGCCCTGTAATAAAAATGGACTTTTTATTGATACCACTTGAGGTAGTTACTGTAATCGTGACCACCGCAGGGTCAGCTGATTCAGTGGCTGTCGCCACATGCCCTTAGGGACAGATTGGTGTTTGAGCAGTCTTTTTGGGTGTGTTTGGCGGCTGATATTGGCAAAGTACAAGGAGCAGGGGAAATGGAAGCACAGCGGCAAGACCAGTCAATGGCTGGCCAGACAGAAGACTTTCCTCCTGAGTTGGTTGAAAAAAATGATGAGCAACAACTGGATCGCAATAAAGGGATAGATACAGGCCGTACGCGGAAAAAAGCGGCAAAAAATACTGCCGCCGCCTCCTCGGAGAAGAGCCGGGTTCGCAGACTGAATGGTGATGGTCATTTGCAGAAGAATCTGGATGCCACCCAGCTCTACCTGGATGAAATTGGTTTCTCTCCTCTACTGACTGCTGAAGAGGAAGTCTATTACGCACGCAAGGCGTTGCGTGGAGATGCCGCGGCTAGAAAGCGGATGATTGAAAGCAATCTGCGCCTTGTGGTAAAGATTGCCCGCCGGTACGTCAGTCGTGGCTTGGCTCTGCTGGATTTGATTGAAGAGGGCAACCTGGGATTAATCCGCGCTGTAGAAAAGTTTGATCCGGAGCGCGGATTTCGCTTTTCCACGTATGCTACTTGGTGGATACGGCAGACTATTGAACGCGCGATAATGAATCAGACCCGGACAATCCGCCTACCTATTCATGTGGTCAAGGAATTAAATGTCTATCTGCGGGCATCTCGCGAGTTGGCTCAGAAACTGGATCACGAACCATCCGCAGAAGAGATTGCCAATTTGCTGGAGAAACCGGTAGAGGATGTCGAGCGGATGCTGGGGCTCAATGAGCGGGTTACCTCCGTGGATACGCCGATCGGACCCTCCTCTGAAAAGACCCTGGTGGATACCATTCCCGACCAGCAGGAGTCTGATCCGGCTGAGCTGTTGCAGGATAATGACCTGTTTGAAAGCATCAACCGCTGGCTTGGAGAGCTTCCCGAAAAACAATGTGAAGTGGTTTCACGTCGATTCGGATTACGTGGTTTTGAAGCAAGTACCCTCGAAGAAGTCGGGCGGGAAATCGGCCTCACCCGCGAACGAGTTCGCCAGATCCAGGTTGATGCACTCAAGCGCTTGCGCGAAGTGATGGAAAAGCAGGGGCTGGACGGGCAGTCCCTATTTGGAAACTTTTAAACCTGGCTCTTGAAATAAGCACCCCGCGAAGACGGTGTCTTCGCGGGGCTTTCAGTGAAGACACAGGGCCTGGATTTACCTACTTCTGTACCCATCGCCCGAGATTATCCTGGTAATACTCACCAGGGGAGAGACGCGCTTCCAGTTTCTCTGCTGCGCGTGCCGCTACCTGGGCGATATCGATGTTGTTGCGCTTGGCAATCTGGGCATAGGCGGCTTTGCGCTTTGTATTGACTTGTTTTACCAGTTTTTTCAGCTCCGGAGAACTGGTGTCCACGATTGCGATGTAACCGCTGTTAGACTCACCTACCAGCCCCTGACTCTTGGCCGCATCCAGAGAAATCGCCAGTGCCGGTAATGTGATTAGGATACCCAGAAACAGCAGGGTTTTTTTCACCATACTCATGTTTTTCCTCCTCAGAAAATGCCATCCTTACCTTCAAACAAGGTGTCGAGATCCCGGTCCACCTTGACCCGGATTTCGTGTTCAATCTTGACGTTTAGATTGACCGTAATCGGTTCAGTGGGCGCCTTAACAGCGACGGTTGGCGTGCACCCTGTAACAACCATAGCGTAAAGCAGTCCCACGGAAATCAGCTGTCTGGCTCTCATTTCAAACTCCTAGCAATGCCTGTCGGGCATCTATTGACTTGCGGCATCATCAGCGATTAGCGCAACTGATCGGCCAGGTTTAACGATCAGGTCGGGAGTGGCCATAGTTCTATGGTACAGACCCAATCTTAACCGGTTCTGAACTGGCAGGGGCTTACACCCTGAAGTGAATCCAGTACAGGAGAGCCTACTGTATAGGCGAGCTACTGGTCCAGCTGCTTTTCCAGAGCTTCTGCCACGTCCCGGCTGGCTTGCAGGGAATGCAACATGGCTGGAATGTTGTTCTCAAGGTTGAGATTGATAACCAGGTCCCTGTCAATATCCACTGAGTCACTGCGCCCTACTAGCTTGAGTTTCAACAGCAGTTCTCCGCTGGGAGAATACTCCATATTGCCTTCGAGTGTGTGGAAAAGATAGTCCTCCAGCGCGTTGGCAATCAGATTCAGTTGCGGGTTATCTGCCAGCATTTGTGGAGAAAAGGCACCGTAGTAGCGCAATTGACCACCGGGCGCCAGTGCCCTGACATGTCCCTTTTCCACCGTGATCCCATCGGGACCAGTGATCATCGGAATGGTCAGGTTGAGGCGACCTTTAGCCTCAAAGTGTTTGGATTCTGTTACGCGGGCCAGTTCTTCCAGAGAAATAGCTTGAGCATACAGCGTGCTCTGTCGCTTCACTTGAGACAGGTTCCATGTCAGTGCCTGCGAAGTCACCTTCCCGCCGAGAAACTCTGCAGCAAAATCTCTCAGAACGAGGTCCATATCTCTATCCAGAGATAGGAAAAAGCGGATTTTTTCCAGGGGAAGGCCCGCGTCCATGGATTGTATTGACAGTGATTGTGGCTCCCCTGTGACCCACTGTCCATTATCCTTTTCAAACAGCAACTTTGCGTCAATGCCTGTTGCGAAACTATCTGTATAAACAGTGGCTATATCAGACAACGTCAGTCGGAGAGCACTACCTTGTTGTTGGGGCCAGGAGAGTGTTCCGCTGGCTGATACTTGTCCTGAAACCACATCAATTGGTAGTCCCTTCACGGTTTGGCTTAGGGGCTGCATGGGGCTGAAAACAACTGGTGGTAGGGAAAAGAGAATATTGCCTTTTGCCTGTTTCAGATTATGCTGTAAGTGATGCTGTATTACCAGTGGACCAGAAACCAGCTTTCCTTTTCCCTCTAACGCATTACCGGTAAGAGCGACAAATCCAGACAGGCTGGCATCCAGAGCGTAATTTCCCGAGGCCGTTAAATGCAGGTTTTTGCTGTTATATGTGCCGCTAAAATCGGCCTTTCCGTCCTCGATCTGTAGCTTTAGACTACCGAAACTGACATCGCCTGAGAATGAGAGAGACTCATTGACAATTGCTGTGACGTTACTTTTCCCTTTTGTACTGTTACAACTGGAGGTATGTGCACGAAAGACACAGTGGATGTCTGGCACCCGGAGCTCACTATTCTTCAGATGCAGGCTTTTGTCTTTTATCTCTTTTGCAGTCACTGTGAACGCTTGTACTTGTAGCCAGTACTTGTCACCGGTTTTTTGGATGCGCACGTCGCTATCTGAAAATAGCTGTGTGATGGAGGTCCCGGAAATGGGATTGACAATCTCAGGAACCTCAGCCTCTATGCCAAAAGTACATTCGGCATTGTCATTAATATTGCAACGGATTTTCCGAAAATGGGCCAGAATTGAATTTCTGATTTTCTCTCCCCGCATTTTTACAGAAACGGTTCCTCCACTGACTACCAGGTGAATCCGACCAGATTGAGAGGTTGCTCCCGTGATTGTAAGGTTGTCCTCCACACCAACTTGTACCCGGCTTTTGTCAAAGCCAAATGGTTGTAATAGGGAGCCCGCTGTACTATTTTGCATATGGGCTGTAACATGCACTTGACTTTCAGGTGTCAGGGTGAGAGTGAAGCTGTCAAACACATTTTTTTCTGTAGAAGAGAGTTGATCCAGGGGCTGTAGGTTGATTTCTCCATAAAAGTTTAATGTTCCATTCTGATTTTTAATGGATGTGAGTGCTGGAATTTTATTCCAAATAGGAGAGTTGGCTAATATTTTCCCAGAGGCAAAATTAACTGACCCGTTAACGAGAACTCTGGAAATATTTGTTTGAATATGGGATTCAAACTCAGAGTCCAATAGAAAACTCCGCTCAGGGAGATTGCCCGATGGAAAGAGATTTAACCTGCCAGATCCAGTGATATACTCGGGAATTAACGGATCTAATCCACTCAATTTCATCTCAACAGGAGTTGTAGTCGATAGTTGGGCTTTCAGTACTGTATCGAGTAATTTACTGTGAAAAGATGCTGTCAGATTTTCACTCTCAAATGCTAAAGTGATATTTCGATAGCCTGAAATTGCAGTGATATTGTCGGGTATATCAGATGTCGTACGGATGGTAATAGCCCCGCTTGTGTGTATTTCTGGTGAAATCCCAGTTGTTGAACTTGTGGCGATATCTACAAATGGTGAGAGACTATCCATAGTTAGCACTGCATTTGTATCTAGAAGCCAGCCATTGTGTGTATTTTTTACAATAGTGACATCTACATATGAAACAGCCTTTCTTATATTGGAATCAAAACTGGCATTCAGTTGAACTTTTTCGGATGTAATATCGGCTTGTAAGGATAAATTGTATGCTTCAGGTTGAGAGGAGGTATAAGGTAGTTTTGCAGATATATGGCGATTATGACGTGTAATATCCAATGGGCCCATGAGATCATTGTTGCCGAGCACTATCTGGTTGATAAAAACTTTACCCGGCATAAAGTGGATAATAGATTGAAGGAGTTTGCTTAGATCTATGACTGGATAAGCATGCGCTTTATCTGCAGTGTTCTGAGTATTGATCGGCCCTGCCCATTCCCCCATATGTCGACTCAGTTTCCCTATTGAGATTTCTACCCTTTGACTGCTTTTGCGATTAAGAACAATATGGAAAGGGTGGCTGATGGTTACCTTATCCAGAATAATTGTTTTACCTCTGACAGGTTGCAATCGAATCTGTCTAGCTGAAATTTCACTGAAGCCCAATTCCAAACTGGAGATATTCTGGATAATTGCCTGTCCGTAAAGTAGATTGATTATCTGTGATATGGCCGGTTCCTTCTTGTACCAACTGCCAATGAGAAGGGTGATCAGAACCAATGTCAGTACAATAAAAAAAATACGTGATTTGCGCACACCAAACCTCTCGACATCGGGTTAAATCATAAGGTTGTATTATCACCCGTATTTTTTCAATCCGAAAAATATTGCAGGATCTGTTTGATTTTGGACCTATAAGAACATGAAAACAGAGGATGCAGCTTGTATATTAACCAATCATGTCATCCCGTGGCAGCATCAGATGCAGGGAGTGCCTGGAATGAGTTTAGATAAGCATATCAAATAGACCAGCTGCTGCTAACCGGTATTCTAGCTTTTTACCCCGTGTGGTAAGCCGCTGCCCTATAGAGAGTGAGGTGTCGGTCAGGGTGCGTTGCGAGTAGCTCTGGCTCTGGATTTTAGTGATGTTCACATGCCGTCAATGCTAATGCTGTAGACCCTGCTTAAGTCTTATTTTCGACACAAGAAATACACAAGAGGGCAAGCTTGACCGTACTCCCCAGAATGCTGAGGTACAACCTTCACTTCGAGCGTTGTATTTTTTCTCCTCTGGGTTACATTAGGGGATGCAAATCGATAGAAATTGACTATTGATTTGGCTTTATTCATTGTTAATTGGTTGGTGATATTCGTGCTGCAGGGTATACGTTTTATTTAGCGTACCTGAGTAAACGCCCTCCTGCTGGTTTGGCAATGATACTGAGGCTGGTGTTCCAATAATTGGAGCTCCAATAAAAAGCAGGATACCGATGAAAAGCAGCAAGGCGATGAGTTTGTTACCCATAAGAACACACCCCGTCACCAACAGGATGGCAGCGGCTGAAAGTAGCGGGACTGACATCTGTTGTTTGTGGTGCCGTCTGTGGCTAAATGCTAGCCTCAAGTTCGGGCACTGACAACCGTTCCTCTATTTCCTCAAAGGGGTGCACTATCCCGGTTGGGGGTTCCAAGCAGTACGATTTGCCTGGATTCAATACCAAGGGGACACTGTTATCCCGGCAAGTTTGATTGCCGGGATAAAAATAACTTTTCTACTTATTGTTTCTGCTTGTGGCGATGTTCTACGCCTCTTCAGCGTGAACGACTGCTACTGAGGATATGCCTGATAATGCGACATGCCAAGCCCAGTACCATCTATCTGAAGGATTACCGTGTACCTGACTACTTGGTGGATAATACCCACTTGCATTTTGAGTTAAAGCCAAAGGCAACCCTGGTCAAATCGCGGCTTAAGATCCGTCGAAATCCTGCGGCCGGGGAAGGTTTGCCCCCGCTATTTCTGGATGGTGTAGATCTAATACTATTGTCAATCGCCATCGATGGTGCACTGCTTTCACCAGAACACTACGAGAAGATGCCGCAGAGAATTTTGGTGGCCGTGGATAAGCCTGAATTTTTCCTGGACATTCAAACCTGTATCAATCCAGAGGATAACACTACCCTGGAGGGGTTATATCTGTCCAATGGAATGTATTGCACTCAGTGTGAGGCCGAAGGGTTTAGAAGAATCACTTTCTACCCTGACAGGCCGGATATCATGTCGAAATTTACCACCACTATAGTCGCACCAAAAGAGTATCCGGTATTGCTCTCTAATGGTAATGAGATTAGCCGAGGCCCTTGTGAAGGCGACCATCACTATGTGACCTGGGAGGATCCATTTGCTAAGCCCGCTTATCTTTTTGCCCTGGTAGCAGGAAATCTACAGCATTTGGAAGATTGTTTCATCACAGCCAGTGGCAGAAAGGTAAAGTTACAGCTATTTACTGAAGAAAAAAACATCAATAAAGGTGATCACGCTTTACGCTCGCTTAAAAATGCCATGCGCTGGGATGAGGCAGTATATGGCAGAGAATATGATCTTGATATTTTTATGATTGTCGCGGTTGATCACTTTAATATGGGAGCGATGGAAAACAAGGGACTGAATATTTTCAATTCTGCTTGCGTTCTGGCAAGTCCAGAGACTGCAACAGATGCAACTTTCCAGAGAATTGAATCGATCGTTGGCCATGAATATTTTCATAATTGGTCAGGGAATCGAGTCACTTGTCGAGATTGGTTCCAGTTGAGTCTGAAGGAGGGATTCACAGTTTTTCGAGATGCTGAATTTTCTGCAGATATGAACTCGCGAGCCGTTAAACGTATTGAGGATGTATCCCTGTTGCGCACCAACCAGTTTGCAGAGGATGCGGGGCCCATGGCACACCCTGTCCGTCCGGATTCCTATATGGAGATTTCCAATTTCTATACACTGACCGTATACGAAAAAGGGGCTGAGGTAGTACGTATGATACACACTCTGCTAGGCCCGAGAGGGTTTCGCAAGGGGAGTGATCTCTACTTTGAACGCCACGACGGCTGTGCGGTCACTTGTGAGGATTTTGTAAGAGCGATGGAGGATGCTAATCAGGTTGATCTGGTTCAGTTCCGGCGCTGGTACAGCCAAGCAGGCACTCCGCAACTCACTGTGACTGATTATTTCGATGAAACACTGGGTACCTATGTGCTCACTGTCCGCCAATCGTGTCCGCCAACACCTGGCCAGAGAGAAAAAAGCCCATTCCATATCCCCTTGAAACTGGGGCTATTGGACAAAAATGGCAACGAGCTGGTTCTGGATGGACAGGGTACTACCCAGTGTATATTGGAGGTTACAGAAGCTGAGCAGTCATTTGAATTCACCGAGCTGTCTGAAAAGCCCCTGCCATCCCTGTTGCGCGACTTTTCAGCGCCTGTAAAAATTGATTACCCCTATAGTATTGATCAGTTATTGTTTTTGATGTCTAACGACTCCGATATTTTCAACCGGTGGGATGCTTCCCAGAGGCTGGCATTTTTGGCACTGTCTGATCTGCAGCAGGCGTACCGCACAGGGGGAGTACTGCAACTTCAGCCGGAGCTGATAGCGGCTTACAGAAGTGTGCTGCTGAATCGAGATCTCGAGCCGGCACTGGTAGCGGAGTTATTGCAGTTACCGAGTGAACAGTCTATTGCTGAGGCGTCAGTACACATCGATGCTGAGGCGATAGTGGCCGCTCGGGAATTTGCCCTGCAAACGCTGGCAGAAGCGCTTTTTAGCGAGTTTCGTGCGCAGTATACTGCACTGAAGGTGCGAAAATCCTTCAGCCTGAGTGCGAAGGACATTGCTGAGCGAAAACTAAAGAATACCTGTCTGTTATATCTCTGTGCCACAGAAACGGCCGATGCACTGGCTTTGGCACAAGAGCAGTTTGATACAGCGAACAATATGACTGACAAGGCTGCTGCCTTGAGTGTTTTGATTAACCATGCCGGTGACAAGCAAGTGAATGCTGCAATCGAACAATTTTATCAGTGCTGGAAAGAGGATGCACAGGTTGTCGAACTCTGGTTTGGCCAGCAGAGCAGGAGTTCCCGCAGAGGAAATCTGAGCGCTGTTGAAAAACTCATTCAACACCCGGCGTTTGATTTGAAAAACCCCAATCGGGTAAGGGCAGTGATTGGTGGCTTCGCGAAAGGAAACTTCAGCCAATTCCATAGAAGTGATGGTAGTGGATTTGAATTTCTGGCTGAGCAGGTAATCACTCTGGATAAGTTGAATCCACAGATTGCAGCGCAACAAGTGATTCCCATTACCCGTTGGAAGAGATACACAGGCGATCTTGCCAGAAAAATGAAAATTGCGCTAAAGAAGATCATGGACTCTGGAGATCTGTCAGGAGATTTGTATGAAGTGGTGAGTAAAAGTTTGAACTAGTATTCTGGCGGCAAACCGATCAATTGATGGACACGACGATACTGGAATTTTTTTGCCTGATCGCCTTACATGGCCACAAGCTGCGACCATGTGACTTGTAAGTGCAACTCATACCATCAGTGGATTTGCGCGAATCAGTAGTGTCTCTACATCGACCCCTTTTGAAAGGCTGCCGGTACTACGCACGCCGCTACTTTCCAGCCGGGATGCTATGAAGGCATCACTGACCGCCTCATTCCCCCCCTGGACTAGAAGGTGCGCCTGCATGGTAATAGCCATCTGGTCAACAATGTGTCGTGCCCGGTATTCAAACCGGTCCAGGTCTGCAAGCTCGTTTCTCAGTTTTTCGATCGCTTTGTCCAGCCTTGTATCCACGCCAAGGCTTCCCTCCATCTCATCGAGCCAGTGGTTTACCACGGCAGGCGTTTTAGTGATCGCACGCAGGACATCCAAAGCCTGGATATTGCCTGATCCTTCCCAAATGGCATTAATAGGGGCATCCCGGTAGAGCCGTGCGGTGATAAAATTCTCGATAACCCCATTGCCTCCCAGACATTCCATTGCTTCATAAGCATGGTGGGGGCTACGTTTGCATATCCAGTATTTCCCCACCGCAGCACCCAATCGCAGCAACCTTTTTTCATGTTCCACTTCTTCAAGATCCATGGCTTTGGCTATCCGCATGGTCAATGCAACGGACCCCTCGACTTCCAGCTGCAAGTCGGCCAGGACGTTTTTCATTAGGGGCTGGTCAATCAGCATCTGCCCAAAGGCTTTTCGCCTGGAAGCGTGATATACTGCCTGCACCACTGCTTGTCGCTGGCCCCCGGAGGATCCGGTCATACAGTCAAATCGGGTAATTGCCACCATTTTGATGATGGCATTTACGCCGCGCCCTTCCTCGCCCAGCAGCCATCCAAATGCGCCCCGTATCTCTACCTCCGAAGAGGCATTAGATACATTGCCCGCCTTAACCTTCAAGCGCTGAATTTCTAGTGGGTTTTTACTGCCATCCGGTCGCCAGCGCGGGACCAGGAAGCAGGAGAGCCCCCCGGGAGCCTGTGCAAGGATCAAAAAGGCATCACACATTGGGGCGGACATAAACCATTTGTGTCCGATCAACTCATAACTACCATCTCCCACTGGAATTGCGGTGGTTGTGTTGGCGCGGACATCCGAGCCTCCCTGTTTTTCCGTCATACCCATGCCAATTGTCAGTGATGACTTGTCAAAATAGGGGCGGTTACTGCTATCGTATCCCCTATTGAGAATCTTGGGGACCCACTCCTTGGCAATCTCAGGATTCAGTTGAATTGTCGGTACTGAGGCAAATGTCATCGTTACCGGGCATCCGTGGCCAGCTTCTAGTTGACTTTGAAGATAGTGTTTTGCCGCCCGTACCACATTGGCACCAGGGCCGGCATCAGTCCAAGGCGTACTGTGCAGTCCTTCCGAAAGCGCCAGTTGCATTAATTGATGGTACGAGGGATGGTAGCGCACTAGGTCAATACGGTTCCCTATGCGATCGTGACTTTCGAATATGGGTTTGAATTCATTGGCAGCATACCCGCGCTCGATCATTTCTGGTCTGCCACAGATTTCTCCGTAACGGTGTAAGTCGGCTTCGGCCCATCGCCCTTTATTGATATATACCGCCCCCTGTAATGCCGGATCACCTGCATACAAGTTATGCCCAAACAGGGGTAGTACCTGATTGTAAACCTGGTGAGTGGCAGTGTGTGCAGTTGGGTGAGAGTGATCAATCATAACTTCAGTCTCTGTAGACGTCGATAAGTGAAGAGGAATCTGCTTGACCTATTACTGCGCCCACAATGGGAATACACTCTGCAGTATCAAGATTTATCTTCTTAATAATTGACCAAGCGGACCTTTGTTTCGCCAGAGGCAGTACTAAGGCTCGATGGTTGTTGGTTTTGCAGGGTAATGAGCTCGCCTCTTAGTGTATCGTCCCAGCCAGGCAGTTCAAGGTACTCTCAGTAGTAGCCGGACCAACTACTGGGAGTGCCCAGCGAGGCTTACTCTGGAACCGGAGCATAGCCAAATTGCTTCCCGATCACTATTTGGACGCAAGTGATTGATCCAGAAAATTTGAGAATCCCGTCATATACTCTTTGCTGACTCTACTATAAGGGGTCCTTTTAATAAAATCATGGTTTTTCTGTAACCTCTCATCTATTTTTACTTGATTGTTTTTGAATAATCGTATCGTCGTCAAGTATGTCGTGCTGACTTTTTTAACATTTTCTCGAAAAATTTGTTTCGGATCATTCAATATGCCTTGCATTCTCTTTCGCTATCCATCTTTACTTTGAGTCAGTTTAGGAGAGAAAAGCAAATTTTTATCATACAGCTTTCTGCCCCTTTTTAACTCATTTTTCCTCAAATTCCATCCGGTAACATTGGGGTTCAAAACACTGCTCTTAGTACTTTCGCTCCCTCAATGTATGAGGAATTAAATGCCAAAAATCGATTCGTCTATTTTATGTCCGGGATAGGGTAATACCTAGGTATTAATAAATGGCTTGCATAAAGGAGATTAATACACTTAAGATTGAAATTGTAGTCACCAAGTCACTTCCTGTTGCAGGAAAGTGTTTGATCGAATAGATTTAGCTCACAGTGTAAGATGACCGAGAAGTATCAAGAAGAACTGGCAAGGTAAAAAATAAATATTGAAATAGGACTGCACATTGGGGAATCCCAGATGAATTTGCATAAGGATTATGCACGCCTAAAAGTTATAACTGCGAAAGCGGGAGAAAATAGCCCTTCCGTCGTTTTCTTAACTTCCTGTATGAACATTCAAACTTCTATTTTTGCTGGAAAAATAGAGGATGAATTTAATATCAAATGTATCATATTTCGCCATTCGGAAATTAATGCCTTTAAAGAGATAGAAGCTGATTATCTTATTCTAGATTGCGCGGGTCTAACGCTGGCAGATCTTGATCAGTTGCTACGGGAGGTGCACGAGATAACAGAACCTCCCAATATTGTGTTGATCAATATCAGCCAGACAGAGGACATTGATTTTGTGCTTTATTGGGAGAGGGTCCTTGGCCTAATGTCCTCGGAAAGTGAACCCAGGATTATATTGGAAAGATTGAAAAGAATATTTTCTGGTGAGTACTGGTTTCCAAGAGATGTGTTGCATAATTTTCTAAGGCAGAACCGAAAACCAAAAAAATGGTCTGGGAGGACTTATAATTTGACACGGAGAGAGCGGCAAATTTTACAGCTCATTTGTGATTGTCATACCAATGCCAATATCGCTGAAGCGCTGTGTGTCAGCGAGCATACTGTTAAGAGTCATCTTTATAAAATATATCGAAAAATAGGTTGTAAAAATCGATTAGAGGCAAGTAGTTGGGCCAGTCAGAATTTGTAATATGATAACTGATTTTCGTATCCGTAAAGTTCTATCTTTAATACTTCTTTTTTCTTCGCTAACCTTATTTGGTTATTCCCAGGAGTTAGAGGAACTGGAAGCAGAGGATTCTCTGCTGATAGGGCTTGTAATCGATGACACTGTAAGTGGTATAGGGCATGAATTTGCCCGCTCCCTCTCTCTCTACCTATCGGCGACATTGTCCGAGTTTGAATATAATCTGACTGTCCATGAGAGACCCTCAGCCAGGTGGGGAAGCGTTGTCTGGGTTACCTATGAGAATAAACAGGTATTTAAAACAATACTATATCCCGGACGAAGAACTTTTGGGGAGATTGTAGAGAGGGCGGCCACACAGATTGACAATAATGTCCGGCAGAAAAGGTTGCAGGAGTTATTCTCTCAAAATCTGGATTTGGCAGGAGAGGAGATCTAATGAGAAGATGGATTTTTTTTATTGTCACCATTTGTTCAATTTCACCATATATAGGTTCTGCTACAGAACTGATTTACACACCAGTAAATCCCTCTTTTGGCGGGAATCCGTTAAATGGCAACTATCTGTTGAACAATGCAAGTGCCCAAAACAGTAAGAGAGACCCAAAGGCTGATAAATCACCTTATTCCGGAATCTCTTCTTTGGATAGATTTACGGATACTTTAGAGTCCAGGCTGCTGTCGCAGTTGCTAACCGATGTGGGAAACGGTAATGATGGTACTTTAGTGACGGATGATTTCATCGTCAATATTGTCGATGTGGATGGTACGCTGACCATCACTATTACTGATGCGGTTACAGGAGAGGTTTCCGAGATTGTAGTTGTTGGCCTGGATCCCGGAAACTAGTATGTTTTTTCTGGTGAATAGCGCTTTTGTATTTTCTAAAGGCAGCGATGATGTTGTTAAGGACTATTTTTTTTGTCTTGATCGTTTCTATTGCTGGTTGTAGTTTTTTTCAAAAAACTGGAGAGGCTCTTTTTGGTCCTGGAAAACAGAAAGCAACTCTGACTGACAGGATGAGTACCTATGTGGATTTACTGAGCCTGCCATCCCCCAGAGGAAAGATAGTTGTTGCGGTATATGGCTTTAGCGATCTGACAGGTCAGTACAGGCCGGCTCCAGCCAGTTCGTTCTCCACAGCGGTTACACAGGGAGCTGCTGCGATGCTGGTGCAGGTGCTGAATGAATCTGGCTGGTTTGTAACCTTGGAAAGAGAAGGGCTTCAAAATCTACTGACGGAAAGAAAAATAATTCGTGCGGCCATAAAAGAGCAGGGTAATATCCCACCTTTTGAGCTGCCATCTCTCATGTCGGCAAACATTATGCTTGAAGGTGGGATTGTTGCCTATGATACCAATATAAAAACCGGAGGTGCAGGTGTCAGATATTTTGGTATCGGTATTTCGGAGCAATACCGGGTGGATGAGGTAACCGTTAATCTGCGCGCGGTGGATGTCCGTAGTGGCAGAGTTGTCAGTAGCGTTCTCACCAGTAAAAAAATATTGTCACGTCAGATACAGGGCGATGTCTATCAGTTCGTAGAGTACAAACGACTGCTGGAAATTGAAGCAGGGACAACAACAAATGACCCTGCACAACTCTGTGTTCTGTCTGCTATTGAGGCAGCAGTAATCCACCTGATTTCCCAGGGAGTGAATGCGAATCTTTGGGCATTACAGGATAATAAGGAATATCCAGCTTCTGTGTTGAGTGAATATGCTGAAACCCCTGTAAAAATATTATAAATCGGCAAGTCTGTAGTTTTCCAGAATAATGATAATGTTTGATTTGATTGTATTTTAATTCTTATTTTCCTCCATGCTGACTGAGTTAATAAATTCCATTATCGACATCAGATTTTTGTTGAATTCTTATGATTAATTTTTCATTGGGTATTGTTGCACTTTGAAAGGAAATGCTGTCTTTTGTTTGGGTGAAAAATTCACGATTGAATTAACCGACACTCATACAAAAGTCGTATTTTTCTCATTCTAAGGGTGCAATAAATACGCTTTTTTCCGATTTATTTCCCCCTCAATTGTTTTATATTGACGTTGTTGGCGGACTTTTAACGGTGTATTTCTCTTTTTTGGAGTTCTGCGTGAACGCTAGCAATGCGATTGTATTGTCTGTGCTTCTATTCCTGTTTGCTCTGCCCAGTGTGTATGCGGATGACCTGGATCCCCACAATGAATTGCTATCCGGTCAGGGTGCATTGGATCTTCTTTTGCTTGGAGATGACCCGCTTAAAAGACAGTTGGCTCAGATAGTCCAGGTTGGCGATGACAACTTAGCGGAAGTTTCCCAGTCTGGCCAGTTTAATCAGGTAATTCTGATTCAGGAAGGTTATTCTAATGAAGCGGTCATTCAGCAAGCTGGCAATGTAAACTATGCGGCCATATCCCAGTCCGGGGGCTATAACCAGGCGGCAGCTATTCAATATGGTACGGGTAATATCGCTCTGATTGACCAGGTTGGTCAGAGAAATTCTGCAAATATTATCCAACATGGGGATGGGTTATTTGGATTTGTCGCGCAGTTTGGTGACAACCATGCAGTGCAAATAGTGCAGTACGATTAATGCGCTGTGTTATTTCGTCCGTGATTTCAGTTAATTTAGAGGAAAAACCATCAATGAAAAAACTTTCACTTGCTGCCGCGATTACCCTGCTTGGCGGAACCGGTCAAGTCCTAGCCGATGGTAACGTCGGGGATCAAATGCAGTTTGGCAATGACAATGGGGCAACAATTACCCAGGTGGACCAGTCTACCAATAACGCCGCCTATCAGTGGCAGGAAGGCAATGACAATCGGGCAAACGCCTACCAGTCTTTTGCTGACGGAAACTACCTTGACCAGACGCAAATTGGCAATCGAAATTGGGTGGAAACTGACCAGTGGATGCAGGAGGGCTCTGAGGCTTCCAGTTATCAAGAGGGAGAAGGCAACAGGAGCACTCTGCATCAATGGGAGGGTTCTGGGAATACTGCCTATGCAGGTCAGATGGGCAGTGAGAATACACTGTATATCGACCAGTACAGCCAGTCCAACTTTAACTATGTCGATATGTTGCAAAATGGCAATGATAATATGGCCGCTCTGCACCAGGAAGGCGACGCGAACTACTTCTCCAGTACCCAGACCGGGGATGGCAACGGTGTGTGGAACAGCACCCGGTATACATCTGCCGATGGATTCAATGGCGGCCAGATAGGTGATGGAAACGTGGGTATTGTCTACCAGGAAGGGGCCGAGAACACCGCAAATTTGCTGCAGACCGGTGACTTTCACTACCAGGATCTGGCGCAGGTTGGTGCCAACAACCAGGCCACGATCGCTCAGGATGGCAGCGGGAACTCCAGTGTGGCCTACCAGGTAGGCGCTGACAATGCTGCCACTGTCACTCAGTTTGACAGTTTCAATACCGTTGATATGAACCAGCTTGGGAACAATAATACTGCCACGCTGGTGCAAATGGGGAATGGTAATATGACTGGGTTTTCCCAGAATGGCGACATGAATATGTTGACAATCGACCAGTCCGGAAATAGCAACACCGCACTCGGGTTCAGCGAAGGTGTCTCCAATACCGTGGATATTGATCAAGTGGGAGAGCTGAACATGGCTGAAATCCACCAGGACCTGGGTGCTGACAACCTGATCGCTCTCTCACAGAATGGATTTGAGCAAAGCGCACATCTCGGTCAATCCGGCAATGACAACGCTGCCTTCGTGGACCAGTCAAATGGTTTCAACATGGCCAGCGTACACCAGGTTGGCACCAGCAATCTGGCCACTGTTGTACAAAACTAATAGCCTCAGTAATCTGGTGATCACCAACCTCTCCCTGCTCAGGGGAGAGGTTACCTGTCGCTGAGAATGAACAGAAACTTCTTATGCCAGGCACTTTCTATCAATTACTCTGCGACCTGGGTCAGGGAAGACAAGTTTCAACGGTCACAGGCAGCGATAACCAGATAAATTCAGAGTGAGTTCCAGCAGGCCTGTCCAGGGAGACTGGTGTGCGGCCCCACCCTTGATTGCAGCGTCAATAGCGCGCGCACGTAGAAGCAGGGTTTCCAGTTGGCGGGGACGCAGACGCGCAAGGGCGGACTGTACAAGAGGTTGGCGTTTTTGGATACGTACCAGGCGTACCAGAGGTTGTCCCTGCGCCAGTTTTTCTCCAATGTCCAGCAGTGAGCGTATTTCCCTGGTCAGTGCCCAGAGTACGACCGGGGGCTCTATGCCTTCTGTACGCAGTCCCTCTAAGGTTTGAATGGATTTTTCGCCCTCTCCAGCCAGGGCTCTGTCTATGAGATCGAACACGCTGTAGCGGGCAGAGCTGGTGATACTCTGCGCCAACCGCTCGACAGTAATGCGTTCATCGGAATTCAAAAGTTTCAGCTTTTCCACTTCCTGGCTCGCGGCAAGCAGGTTGCCCTCAACCCGTTCAGCGAGCACCTGTATTGCCTCTGGCTCCGCAGACAGCCCGGCAGCGTTCAGTCGCTGGTGGATCCAACGGGGCATATCCTCGGCACCCACCGGCCAGACTTGTACAAGCACGCCATCCTTCTCCAGGGACTTGACCCACTTGCTATTGAGTTGGGATCTATCCAGCCTGGGGAGCACGATCAGCAGTATTAAATCCCGGCGGGTGCGTTTGGCAAATTCCCGTAGGGCCTTGCTGCCTTTGTCTCCCGGCTTACCGTTGGGTATGCGTGCCTCGATCAGTTTTTTTTCTGCAAAAAGGGACATATTGCCCGCAGAGGCGCGCAGTAACCCCCAGTCGAAATTGTGCTCTGCATGCAGAAGTTCACGCTCACCAAAGCCGTGTTTTCTTGCCGCAGCGCGCACCTGGTCGCAGCACTCTTGCACCAGCAGTGGCTCGTCACCGGAAATAATATAGACCGGGGCAAGCCCCTTGCCGAGATATTGTTGCAGCTGATGGGGGGGGATACGCATTGGAGCAGAAACGCCTAGTAGCTTTTGTCTTCTAAGGGCGCATTGGCATCAACGCGACGCAGCCGGTCGATGATTCGGCCGATCAGTTCCCGGCGCATTTCCGTGCGCAGCAAGCGCTCTTCCTCCCCCTTGCTAACGATCTCCGAAACATCCCATACCAGTGCGCGGTAGACGTCAGCCTGGGCCTTATTCAACAGAATCTCCCCACTGCCAGTGCGAATACTATAAACAACGCTGGTAATCAGCTCGTATTCTGATGCGCGGCCCTCTGAGTCCACAGCGACCGTGAGTTTGCGCTCGGTTTCTGTGTGAATGGTCAGTACATAGTCCGCATCCATAGGTGATGGCGCGATGGCCACACCAGAGTTATGCAGTAGGCGGCTGAGCTCATCGGCGATATCACTGCGCGGATTTTCGCTGAAAATATAAATAGTGCTGCCCGGAGGAAAATTCTTGGGCACACCGCGCAAGTGCCAACCACAATTGATAATTGTAAAGGCAAACACCAGGATAATAATTCGGAGTGGGATTTTTTTCATAAGCCACCTGATTGCATCGGGTCGATCTTTAGAATTCCTGCCAACAGAGTCGGACACACTGCGTGCCCGGCTTTGATGGCAAATTTATTTGGCGACGATATTGACCAGCTTACCCGGTATCACAATGACTTTGCGCACAGTAGCTTCACCCAGAAATTTCTGCACCTTGTTATCGGCGAGCGCGCGCTGTTCCAAGGCTTTGTTATCCGCATCTGCCGGCGCGTCCAGCTTTGCACGCACCTTGCCATTGACCTGTACTACGAGAGTGATGGTTGAGCGTACCAAGGCCTGTTTGTCCACCTCGGGCCAGGGAGCATCAATCAGATCGATGGTATTTCCCAGGCTTTGCCACAACTGGTGGCAGATGTGGGGGGTAACCGGGGCCAGTAACAGTATGGCGGCCTGCAGGGCTTCGCGTTCAACGGCGAGTCCCTGCTCGCTGTCCCGCTCGGCCAGTTTGCCCACTGTATTGAGCAGTTCCATCACTGCCGCAATGGCAGTGTTGAAAGTCTGGCGGCGGCCGTAGTCATCGCCCACTTTCTGGATGGTTTCGTGTGTTTTGCGGCGCAACTGCTGCTGCCGGTCACTTAAGGCCTGTCGGTCAAATTCGGTATGACTGGGGCCGGCTGTCCCATGTGCATACACTGTCTTCCAAAGTTTGCGTAGGAAGCGGCTGGCCCCCTCGACACCGGCGTTGTGCCACTCGAATGTCTGTTCCGGTGGCGCCGCGAACATGGTGAACAGGCGCACTGTGTCCGCGCCATACTGCTCTACTGTGGCGTGGGGGTCTACGCCGTTGTTTTTGGACTTGGACATCTTTATCACACCACCGGAGAGAACCGCCTTACCGGTGGCGCGTTCAACCGCTCTGATCGGTTTGCCCTTTTCATCGCGTTCGATATCCACGTCGGAAGGGTTGATCCAGGTCTTGTGACCATTTTCCTCCTGGTAAAAGGATTCCGCTAACACCATCCCCTGACAAAGCAGTTGCTTAAAAGGCTCATCGCTGTCGAGCAGGCCCTCGTCACGCATCAGCTTGTGGAAGAAACGCGCATAGAGCAAGTGCAAAATGGCATGTTCGATACCGCCGACATACTGGTCGACAGGCAGCCAGTAGTTGGCACGATCGGGGTCCAGCATACCCTGCTCAAAATCCGGGCAGGTGTGGCGGGCGTAGTACCAGCTGGATTCCATAAAGGTATCGAAGGTGTCGGTTTCCCGCTCAACCGGAGTGCCGTTGAGTTCATCCTTACGCCACTCGGGGTCGGCCTTAATGGGAGATTGAAGCCCGTCCAGCACTACATCCTCCGGCAGTAAAATGGGCAGTTTTTCCGCAGGTACCGGGATCTCCCCGCCGTCGGCCAGGTTGTACATGGGGATCGGTGCGCCCCAGTAACGCTGGCGGGATACGCCCCAGTCGCGCAGGCGATAGTTGGTGGTTACGCGGCCCTTGCCGGAGGCGGTCAGTGCCTCGGAGATCGCTCTAAAGGCCCCGTCAAAGTCCAGCCCGTCAAAACAGCCGGAATGCACCAGCCTGCCTTTTTCGGTAAACGCTTCCCTGTCCAGATCGACAAGACGGCCATCGGTGGGTTCAATCACCTGCACCACAGGCAGCTGGTATTTATGGGCAAATTCCCAGTCGCGCTGATCGTGGGCAGGCACCGCCATAACGGCGCCGGAACCGTAATCCATCAATACATAGTTGGCCACCCATATGGACACTTCTTGACCACTGATGGGATGAATGGCCTTCAGCCCGGTGTCCATGCCTTTTTTATCCATGGTGGCCAAATCGGCCTCGGACAGGGTCTGCCTTTTACACTCGGCGATAAATGTGTTCAATTTCGGGTTGTTTTGCGCCAGCGCCAGGGCGATGGGGTGTTCGGCGGCCAGGGAGAGGTAGGTGACACCCATCAGCGTATCCGGGCGGGTGGTGTAAACGTCGAAGTGGTCCATACCGGCCACAGTCTCAGACAGGGCGAAGCTCAGCTCCACACCGCGACTCTTGCCGATCCAGTTGCGCTGCATGGTGCGTACCTGTTCGGGCCAGCCTGGCAGCTTGTCCAGATCTCTGAGCAGTTCCTCCGCATAGTCGGTAATCTTGATAAACCACTGTGCCAGTTCGCGGCGCTCAACTGTGGTACCACAGCGCCAGCAGGCTCCGTCCTCCACCTGCTCATTGGCCAGCACCGTCTGGTCGTGGGGGCACCAGTTGACGGCGGCATTTTTCTTGTAAACCAGACCCTTTTCGTACAACCGGGTGAAAAACCACTGTTCCCATCGATAGTAGGAAGGCTGGCAGGTGGCCAACTCGCGGGACCAGTCAAAGCCGAAGCCGAGCGCTTTCAGCTGCCCCTTCATATAGTCGATATTGGCATAGGTCCACTTGGCCGGGGCGGTCTTGTTCTGGATAGCAGCGTTTTCAGCGGGCAGGCCAAAGGCGTCCCAGCCCATCGGGTGGAGGACATTTTTACCCCGCATGCGATGGTAACGGGAAATCACATCGGTAATGGTGTAGTTGCGCACGTGCCCCATATGGAGTTTGCCGCTGGGATACGGGAACATGGACAGGCAGTAGAATTTTTCCCTGTCCGTGTTTTCCTTAACCTCGAAGCTATTGTGTGCCTCCCAGAATGCCTGGGCGGAAGCTTCGACCGTGGAGGGATTGTACTGCTCTTGCATGAATTCGAGGCCTATACTCTGTGATCAAAATTTACGGGACGTTCAATGCTCCAACGGGTACGGTTGCTGACCGGTATCCGAGGGAGGATGATCGCAATCAAGCCCCGTCCCCGGAGCATCTATTAGGATGTGTAAATGCGGAATTATAGGAGGGATATTGTGACGAAGGAACCGAAGTTACCACCGAAGGCAGATCTGGTCGACGAGTTGCGCGAGGACCTGGAGAATCTGGTGGAAGGAGAGCTGGCTGTTGAGGATCTGACAGCCAATAAAGTCGCATTCCTGCGCGCCTGGTTAAAGGATGACCTGCATCGGGCGGCGGATTATCTGCGCGGTCTCGGGGGGGAGTTGCGTACCCTTGAGGAGCGTGGCGGCAATTGGCTCCTGGATGCGGCAGATCCAACGGAAACTGCCTGGCCCAACCTGATGCGTTGTATCAAAGACGGACAACCCTGGGCCCTGGCTGGCGAATATGTGGGAGCTGATGAGGAGCTGCAATGCCTGGGTTGTGGTTATCGTGTGCTGCCCCCGCAGCATACCCAGATTACCCCATGCCACCGCTGCGGATATGGCTGCTTTCGCCAGATTAAGGGTGGTCTTGAATATTGATCGAATTTTATCCGATTATGACAAGCCTTTTGATGCCGCCACTGGCACCTCTGCTGGGATTGCTGTTGGCTTTTCTACTGTACTTCCTGCCTTTCGGCTCCCTTTTGGAGCGCTCGGCACTGCCATTGGCCGTTATTTCTTTCGCTGCTCTCTGGGTGAGTGCCACACCCGCGTTTTCTGCCTGGCTTGGAAAGCAGTTGGGAACAGCTCCGGAAATGGCCGGTATCACTCCCCAGGCTGTCGTTATTCTCGGTGGTGGGCGCTACCGTGACCGGATGTCTGGCCATGAGCGCTTGTCGGCAACAAGTCTCGAAAGGGTGGTTTGGGCAGCACAAAAAGCGCCGGATCACCTGCCACTACTGGTCTCCGGTGGCAGGATCTATGAGAATGAGCGGTTGGCAGAATCACAGATGATGGCAGCCCTGCTGGAAGGGGAACTGTTCCGGCAGGTCAGTTGGCGCGAGGATTGCAGCCGTACAACTGCGGAGAATGCTATGCACAGCACAGCGATATTGCGCAGTGCCGGTGTGAAAAGTATTGTCCTGGTAACCCACTGGTGGCATATGCCCCGCGCAGCAGAAGTGTTTACTCGCGCTGGCCTGCAAGTGCAGCCGCTGTCGGTAGGCAGTGCGGCGGAGCTGTTACCGCAGTCACAGAGCGGTGTATTGCGCTGGACACCCGGTGCGGCGGCGATGCTTCAAACGCAGATTTACTGGCGGGAAGTATTGGCACAGGTATGGTATCGCTGGAGATCGCTGCCACCAATTCACTCCTGTTGAGGAACTTTTAAAGTAAAGGCTTTTCAGAGGCCTACCGGCCAAGAGAGGAGGGGCCGCAGGGTGCCGGACAAGACAGTGACTTGATCACTTCTAGGGCCGGACTTAGGATGAATGGCGTCGCAGGCCGGACCCTTGAAATACCTGCAGCCGGACTCAGATTGCATCTGTGCTTCCGGGACGGCGGCATCAAACAAGACATGGAAGATCGGTTTGACTGCCGGGGTTACCAATAGGCGTAACGGCGGTGGAAAACAACCATAACAACAAGCGAGATAAACCCAAGATGAAGGGCTTCCCGATTTCTTTTACTCCCATCCAGTTACACAACCGTTTAAATCAGGCAGTTTGGATTGGTTTCAGGCAAGTGAGGCAGGATGGCAGAACCCTGTTGTTTCTCTATGCGGGTACGGAGGTCGGTGCCCAGCTAAGCAAGAACTTTGAGACATTTGCCGGGCAAATAGTGCGAGAATTTCGTATTGACCCTGCCCAAGTGGAATTTATCGAGTTGCGCAAGGGTGGAGAAGAATCCCATTGGTATCGCTGGCATGCCCGGTGGGTTGGATCTGCACCAATGGAGTGCCATGCAGAGCGGGTGACCAGCGAGGCGGGTTGTCGCTTTTTGGCTGAGGCACTGGAGAGCGCCATGGCGGCGGCCTGAGACACCTTGTGCGCATGCGGAGGTACTTTCAGGCCTGTGCGCCGCGGGTGGCACTGCCCCCATTGATCAAGTCTGCAAGGGCCTGCGAGAGGGTGGGAAAGTGGAAAGTATAGCCGCTGTCGAGTGCTGTGCGCGGCTCCACCCGCTCGCTTGTCAGAAGCAGTTCCTGTGCCATTTCTCCAAACAGGATATTCAATAGCCAGGCGGGTGTGCGCATCACAGCGGGGCGGTGCAACTGTTTGGCCAGGAGGCGGGCAAAGCTGTTGTTGGTGACTGGCTCCGGTGCACTGGCATTGAATGGCAGGCACAGATGCCGGTCGATAGCGTGCAGCATCAGCCCCACCTCATCCTCTTCGTGAATCCAGCTCATCCAGTGTTCACCAGAACCCATGGGCCCCCCAAGTCCAAGCCGGAATGCCGGCAGCATCTGTGGCAGGGCGCCACCGCGGTTGGAGAGTACAATAGCCGTACGCATAATGCCGACACAGATACCCGCCTGCTGTAGGGGTAGGGTTGCAGCTTCCCAATCCCGACACAGCTGTGCGGCAAAACCTCCTCCGGGGGGGCTGTCTTCCTTTAGCAGATCTCCACCGCGATCCCCATAGTAGCCAATCGCCGAGCCGGACAGGAAGTAACCGGGGCGCGCTCTTTGCACGAGCGTCCAGCGCACCAGCTTCTCTGTGGTTTTCAGACGTGAATTGCGGATCTCAGCGCGGCGCCTCTCGGTCCAGCGGCGGGAGATGGGCTCTCCCGCCAGGTTCACCACGACGTCTACTGGCTGCTCTACCTCTTCCGGTTCCCTGCAGGCATCTACAGATTCTCCACAAAGTGCATGCACTTTATCCCGCTGCCGGCTCAATACAGTGATACTGTCTCCACGGTCCAGCCAGCGCTGGCAAAAGAGCCTGCCGATCAGGCCGGTGCCGCCACTGATTAAACAATGCATAGGTAGGGCGCCCCTGCCGCAGTTTTATTGGTGAAGTGCTTGCAGCATAGCAGTCATCTGCAGTCATGACGGGGCCCTGGCGGAGCTGGGGTTGAGCCCGCTAGGTTGCCGGAGCGCTTTTCGAGAGGCTTTACTGGTCGGTGACTTCGCCAGTGGCAGGTGCCTGGGCTTTGGCACTTCCTCTTCGGCGCAGGATGACCGCCAGAGCCAGCATGGGCAGAGCCAGAGCAAATACGATGGGGATACCGGCAAGCATAAATGGGGTGACTCCCCGCATTGCGCGGATATCGCCTGTCATGTTGACTTGTTCAAACTGGGGCAGTTGTTTCACGATATGTCCCTGGGGGTCCACGATGGCAGTCATTCCGGTATTGGTACTGCGGACCAGATAGCGGCCGGTTTCCAGCGCGCGCATTTGCGCCATTTGCAAGTGCTGCAAAGGGCCGATGGACTCCCCGAACCAAGCGTCATTGCTGATCGTGAGGAGCACCTGGGCCGGCAGTGCACTGTTTGACACCAGGCGCGGATAGACAACCTCGTAACAGATGAGCGGTGCCCAGCTGACACCCGCTGCCTTTAGCGGGCGCTGCTCGTCGGGCCCTGAGCGGATAAAGGAGGTGGGCAGGTCGAAAAACTCGATGGTACCCCGGATCAACTGCTCCAGGGGTACATACTCGCCGAAGGGAACCAGGTGGCGCTTGTGGTAGACACTGGGATTCTGGCCGAACACGGCGGCTGAATTATGTACAATCCGGCCATTGTTGTTGGGATCGCGTCTATCGTAGAGGATGCCGCTGATCAGGTCGATTCGGGTTTTTTCCGCATTGCGCTGCAGCGCCTGCATCAGGTTGGGGGCCTGCCTGTACAGCATCGGCAGTGCAGCCTCCGGCCAGATGATCACATCCACATCCCGACTGCTCAGTTCGCGGGTACCG
The DNA here is from genome assembly GCF_030731025.1 of Microbulbifer sp. 2205BS26-8. NCBI lineage: Bacteria > Pseudomonadati > Pseudomonadota > Gammaproteobacteria > Cellvibrionales > Microbulbiferaceae > Microbulbifer > Microbulbifer sp. 2205BS26-8. The sequence goes on from NZ_JAVAMR010000012.1 coordinate 58,318, forward strand.
TCCTGGTAACGGCTTATGGTCTCTCCGCGAAATTCCGGCAGCCACTTTTTCTCCTGGGGAATATTGGCCTGTACCAACCCTACCGTGATGATCCCGCCCTCCGCGTGGGTCCACGCCACGTGAGAAAGCAGGGCGCCTGCGGGCCAGGGGAGTAATGCCGAGACAATCAGGGCGATATGGCTGCGCTGATTCAGTGGCGCCAGGCGGCCGCTGAACGCCAGGGCGAGCACGGCTGCGCCAAACGCTAGCAACAGGCCGACACCGTAGACGCTCAGTACCGGAGCCCAGCCGGACAGCCAGGTATCCAAATGGGCATAGCCGGCAAATAACCAGGGGAAGCCGGTCAATATCCAGCTGCGAAACCATTCGCTGATAAACCAGAGGGCGGCGAAGGCCAGGGCAAAGCTGAACCGGTTATCGGTAAAACGGCCGATAACATAAAATGGGGCTGCCAGCAGCATCGCCATTATGGCGACAAAACCCCCGGTAAGCGCGATCCCAAGGAGAACAGAGGCGTTGCCGAAGTTAGTGATCGAGATGTAGACCCAGGAGCCGCCACTGGCGAAAAGTCCCAGGCCGTAGCAGAATGCCAGCCACAGGGCGCTGCGTCCGCGCAGGGTTTGTCCCCCCGAAGCCTGCAGGTAGAGCCAAGCCAGCAGGGCTAGGGACAGCAGGCCACATACCCAGTAGTTGAACGGGGCAAAGGAGAGTGTCATCAACCCGCCGGCGCCAGCGCTGGCGAGAGAAAAAAGTAATCTGCGCATAGACTCGCGTGTTCGGCACCCGGCCCTGTAGGCCGCTGTAGCCAGTGATTCAAGCTCCTGGGTCATCGACTGGCGCGCTGCAAATCTGCGTGCCGGCTGCGGGTTTTAGGGGGTGCCCTGTGTCAACTGTCCTCTTCCGGCGGTTTGTGAATATGGGCCACGCGCAACAGGTGAATCTGTCGGTTGTCGGCATAGAGTACGCGGAACATAAAGTCTCCGAGGCGGGTCACCTCATCGCGCCCGGGCAGGTGACCAAAAGACTGCATGATTAGACCACCAATCGTGTCAAATTCTTCATCACTGAACGCACATTCAAAAAACCTATTGAATTCCTCGATAGGGGTAAGTGCTTTGACGATGTAGTCATTATCGCCCACCCGGCGGATAAAGCTATCCGCTTCCTCCTCGTCGGTTTCGTCTTCAATTTCCCCGACAATCTCTTCGAGAATATCTTCAATGGTTACGACCCCGGAGACACCGCCATACTCATCGATAACAATGGCCATATGGTAGCGGTTTTCGCGAAATTCCTTCAGCAGGATATTCAGGCGCTTGCTTTCGGGAATGATATTGGCCGGGCGAATGATATCCTCGAGCTGAAATTCGCCAACGCCCTTGAGGAGCAGAGGGAGCAGGTCCTTGGCGAGCAGTATTCCGCGGATATCGTCGATGCTTTCACCGACCACTGGGAAGCGCGAGTGGCCGGACTCGATAATTTTGGGCAAAAAGGCCTCGGGTTTGTCCTTGAGGCCCACCACAACCATCTGGGAGCGAGGGATCATAATCTCCCGGACCTGCTGGGTGGAGACATCCAGAGCGCCTTCAATGATGGACAGCGCTTCCGCGTCCACCAATTGGTTTTCAGCCGCATCTTTGATGATGTCCAGTAGCTCATCACGGGATTTGGGTTCGACGGAAAAAGCGCTGAACAGCCTTTCCAGCCAGTTTTTTTCACTAGATCGGGACTTGTTGGACAAGTGACTACTTGGGGGTTCGTCTGTGGTCATGGAAGTGGCCATGCTCCGGATATCTCTCGTCTCAGGGTAATCAGTGGCATTGCTTGGGTAGTTCGGCTGCGCAGTGAGCTGTCATTTCGCCTTCCCGGCAGGGGCGTAGGGGGCGGAAAAACCGAGGCTAGCCAGAAGATCTGCCTCCAGCTTTTCCATCACCGCTGCATTGGCATCCTCGACGTGGTCATAGCCCAGCAGGTGCAGTGTGCCATGGACCGTCATATGTGCCCAGTGCGCCGACAGTGATTTGTGCTGTTGCTCCGCCTCCAACTGTACCACCGGAGCACAGATCACAAGATCCCCCAATAGGGGAAGATTGAGCTCCGCAGGTAAGTCCGCTTGAAAGGACAAAACATTGGTAGGCGCATCCCTGCCGCGGTACCGACTGTTGAGCTGCTGGCTCTCCGCCCTATCGACAATGCGCACGGAGAGCTCGGCTACTTCCCGGTGCCCGGTCAGTGCTTTGGCAACCCAGGAGTGAATGGCCTGGTTGGAGGGCAGGTGCATGCAACGGCTGGCCCGCTGTACATCGAGTGTCAAATCAATCATTACTCGGCAGCTGGGTGTCAAGCGGCATTTTCGCTGGCCTTGCCGGCGGTTATTTCGCGTTCAGCCTCGTGAATATCGTAGGCCTCTACAATGCGTTGGACAAGGGGGTGGCGAACAACATCCTTGGCGCCAAAGTAGGTCAAGCTGATGCCCTTGACCTTGCCCAGGACTTCCACCGCATGGCGCAGGCCTGAAACCTGCCCGCGGGGCAGATCCACCTGGCTGGGATCGCCGGTAATGACCGCGGTGGAACCGAAGCCAATACGCGTCAGGAACATCTTCATCTGCTCGCGGGTGGTGTTCTGGCTCTCGTCGAGTATCACGAAGGCATTGTTCAAGGTGCGCCCGCGCATATAGGCGAGCGGTGCTACTTCAATGACATTGCGCTCGATCAGCTTGCCGACAGTCTCAAAGCCGAGCATCTCGTAGAGGGCGTCGTAGAGCGGGCGTAGGTATGGGTCTACTTTCTGGCTCAGGTCGCCGGGCAAAAAGCCCAGTTTTTCACCGGCCTCAACAGCCGGACGCACCAGCAAAATACGCTCGACCCGGTCCTTGAGAAGGGACTCCACCGCACAGGCCACCGCCAGGTAGGTCTTGCCGGTCCCCGCCGGGCCAATGCCGAAGTTGATATCGCTGGACTGTACCGCACACACATATTTGCGCTGGTTCATACCGCGCGGTCGTACCGAGCACTTTTTGGTGCGGATTAAAACCACCTGGTCGTCTTCCCCGGACGCGCCATTGCTGAGCAATTCCTCCACGCCCGATTGTTGCAGGGCCAGGTGAATCTCGTCTGGGGTCAAGTGGTTCCGGGAGCCGGTCTCCCGGTATAGGGCGTTGATTAACTCGCCGGCAGCGCGGGTGGACTGGGGCTCGCCATAAAAGGCAAACAGGTTGCCGCGATTGCGGATCTCAATGTCCAGTCGCTGTTCTATTTGGCGGAGATGTTGGTCAAATTGACCGCAGAGGTTGGCGAGTCGGCGGGCGTCGTTGGGCTCGAGGGTGATACTGTGAGCGAGAGTATGTGTTTCCAAACTGTTTATGGCACCTTAAAGTAGGGGGTTCACTGCTAGGGTATACCTATTTTCCCAGTATGGGAAAGACTTGGGTGTTACAAATAGGTTATATCTAATAGATATTTTTATTACTTATTAAAATATCACTCTAAACCCTTGCCGTTCTGGGCGTCAGGGTTGATTTTCCGGTAGCGTCCTGTCCGGGCACAGGTTGTCCCTGGCCTCTCAGAACAGACTCTTCTCCAGTTCTGATACGAGTAATGTGCCGCGCAGGGAGTTGGGCAGGGCCTCTACAATCTGTATATCGGCAAATTTTCCGATCAGGGCCAGGTTGCCGGCACGGAAGTTGACCACCCGGTTATTTTCAGTGCGACCCTGTAATTGCCCCGGGTCTTTTTTGGATACCCCGGTAACAAGGACCCGCTCAGTGTTGCCAACCATGCGTCGCGCAATGGCGGAGGCCTGCTGGTTAATGCGGTTTTGCAGTAGCTGCAGACGCTGTTTTTTGGTCTCTTGCGGGGTTTTATCGGGCAGGTCGGCTGCTGGTGTACCCGGGCGCGGCGAGTAGATAAAACTGAACGAGATATCAAACCCCACATCCTCGATCAGGTTCATCGTGGCTTCAAAATCCCTGTCGGTCTCGCCGGGAAAGCCCACAATAAAGTCCGAGGAAAGACAGATATCCGGGCGGATCGCCTTCAGGCGGCGAATCTTGGATTTGTACTCCAGTGCGGTATGGCCGCGTTTCATGGCCATGAGGATGCAATCAGAGCCACTCTGCACCGGCAGGTGGAGGTGGCTGACCAGTTCCGGCACCCGCCCATACACATCGATCAGCGCATCGGAAAACTCCACTGGATGGGACGTCGTGTAGCGAATGCGGTCAATACCCTCGATGGCTGCAACATAGGTAATCAGCTCGGCAAAATCCACTGCGTGGCCATCCTCACCGACACTGTGGTAGGCGTTCACATTCTGGCCCAGGAGGTTCACTTCGCGCACACCCTGACTGGCCAGGTGCACCACCTCCTCCAGTACATCGGCAACCGGGCGGCTCACTTCCTCGCCGCGGGTATAGGGCACTACACAGAAGGTACAGTACTTGGAACAACCCTCCATAACAGACACAAAGGCAGTGACGCCATCGGCCTCGGGTTGGGGCAGGCGGTCGAACTTCTCGATTTCCGGGAAGCTCACATCTACCACCACAGCGCCATTTTTTTGCGCCCGGGTTTCCATCATTTCCGGCAGTCGGTGCAGGGTTTGAGGGCCAAAAATCAGGTCTACGTAGGGTGCCCGTGTGGCGATCGCTTCACCCTCCTGGCTGGCAACACAGCCGCCGACACCGATGACCAGGCTGGGATTTTTTTCCTTGAGGTGCTTCCAGCGGCCCAGTTGGTGGAACAGTTTTTCCTGCGCCTTCTCGCGGATAGAACAGGTGTTGACCAACAGCACATCTGCTTCAGTGGGATTGTCAGTGGGAATCATGGCGTGAGATTCCCCAAGCAGGTCGCGCATCCGGGCGGAATCGTACTCGTTCATTTGGCAACCATGGGTCTTGATGTAGAGTTTCTTCACCGGGGTATCGGACATATTCTGCCTGGTTGAAATCTGGTCAATTGAACGGGGGGCGCATTATAGCCATACGGTCCGGCACTGCCTAGATGGCTATATTAGCGGTTGTAAACCTGTGCTATTCTTGCGCGCTTTGTCCGCTGTCTGACTAATTTGAGTTTCGGGGTAATTCCCATCCAGAGAGACCTATGGCCAACCCGATTTATAAAGTGATTTTTCACAACCAGAACCAAGTGTATGAACTCTACGCTCGGGCCATTTACCAGAGTGATATGTACGGCTTTATCGAAGTCGAAGAGTTTGTATTTGGAGAAAAGGCGCAGCTGGTGGTGGACCCCAGCGAAGAAAAGCTGAAAACCGAGTTCGCTTCGGTTGCGCGCTCCTATATCCCGATGCACAGCATTGTGCGTATCGACGAAGTGGAAAAGGAGGGCACTGGCAAGATTGTAGAGGCCAAGGGAGGGGACAAAGTGGCAAAGTTTCCCTTTGCGCCGCCCATCAGCCGCCCTCAGGATACCGAATAAGGCATCCTTCCTGCCTGAACCGATGCTGCCGGGCTGAGGTCCGATGGTTTGGCCGCCATCGTCCCTTTTGCGCCTCTGTCTTCTGTTGCCATATAAGCTTCAAGAAAGCTACACTGCACTGTCATCAAGCCGCTGCACAGTCATTGTATAAGACGACAAACCGTTTTACCGGTTTCGAATTTGACTGTGTCCCGCACAGATCTGGTCGGTGGCCGGGTCAGTTGCCGATCAAAGGCGGAAAGCTTGCTATGAGAAATCGCTACCGCGTGCTGTGGATATCAGGTGCCCATCCGGGCAGTAGCGATAGCGCGTCCTGCCGGCCAGTAGATTTTCTGGCGCAAACCTGCGCTGACTGGGTTTATCCGGCTAGAGGCAAGTGCGATGGACAGGCACCGTCTCTGGGGCGGAGGACCTGGTGGCGGACACCGAACATCCCCAACTTCACGGCAGAGGTGGCGGCGGCATGATTCGAGTTGAGCACCTTCTGCAAAAAAATGCCTGGTACAGCGCAGCGCCGCAAAAACCAACCCGCAAACTGGTTTCCGCAACCCTGAAGAAAATCTGTTGTGAAGAGCGGATAGTGGAATTTGGGCGGCGATATCCCCATTTGGGTGGGATCGATTTTATCCGTCAGCTGTTCACTGATCTGGACTTCCGCTACGGCCTGGATCCCTCAGAGCTGGAGCGGGTGCCGGCTGACGGACCGCTGGTGATCGTTGCCAACCATCCCCTCGGCAGCCTCGATGGCCTCGCCCTGATCGATATGGTCTCCCGAGTGCGCAGAGATGTGCGTGCTGTGGCCAGCCGGTTATTGTGGAGCCTCAAACCCCTGCGCCCATTCTTTCTGCCGGTGGATAATTTTCACGGCCGCACCCACCGTGCAGATGTTCAGGGTATTTACGATCATCTCGGGCAAGGGGGGGCCATTCTATTTTTCCCCGCCGGTGAAGTTTCGCGACTGACCCCCAAGGGTGTGAGGGATGGGTGCTGGAACCCGGGCTTTGCACGAATTGCAGAAAAGTCCGGGGCGCCGATTCTGCCTGTTCAGGTACTGGGCAGAAATTCCTGGTGGTTTTACGGCCTGTCGACCCTGAACAAACCCATCTCGACACTCTGGCTGGTGCGGGAAATGTTCAAGCAGGCCAGTCGCAGCATAGAAGTCCGCATCGGCCATCCCCTCGAAGCGGAGCACTGTTGCAGTTGGCCCCTGACACCGAGAGCCAAGGCCGCGCTCTGGCGCAAGCATGTCTACCAGTTGCATCGCTCGCCCCCGCCTCTTGGTCCCGAATTGGTCGCCGCTGCGGAGCCCCAGGCCCAGGTGATGAAAAGGATTGCTCCCTGTGAGGTGCTTGCCCGGCAGGGTGACCTGTCGGTGCATCTCTACCGGCAGCAAGCCGATTGCCCGGTGATGCGTGAACTGGCACGAGTGCGTGAGGTGGCGTTTCGGGCGGTGGGTGAGGGCACAGGACAGAGCCGGGACTGGGATGCCTTCGATGCGCACTACGACCACTTGCTGCTTTGGGATAGCGGGCGCAGGCGGATTGCTGGAGCCTACCGCCTGGCGTCCACCGAGGCCCTGGCGGAGGACGAGATTTACAGCAGTACCCTGTTTAATTATGCACACCCGCCGCGCGAGAGCCTGCCGGGCTCGGCGGAACTGGGGCGCAGTTTCCTGCTGCCGGAATACTGGCGTGGTTGCGGCCTCGACTTGCTGTGGAGTGCCATTGGCCAATGGGTGATGCGCAAGCAGGTGCGTTATCTGTTCGGGCCGGTCTCCATGCCGGGAACATTTTCCGTGCGTGCCAAATCCGCCATCGTGCGCTATTTCTCCCACTATTTTGCCCCGGAGCGGCCCCTGGGGGATGCGCGCTTGCCTTTTCCGTGGGCCCGGGAACCGCTACCGGAATTAACCGGGGATTCATTGGCGGATTTGCGCCAGCTAAAGCAGGTGCTGCGTGAAGAGGGAGTGATGTTGCCCCCACTGTTTAAGAAATACGCAGCGTTGACCCAACCGGGTGGAACCAGTTTTCACGCCTTCAATATCGATCCGGGTTTTTGCGATGCCGTGGATGGCCTGGTGGTTGTTGACCTCAGCCTGGCGGATAAGAAATTTGCCAAGCGCTACTTGAGCGGAATGGTTTCCGCTACTACACCGGCCCCAGATATTTGCCCGGCCTCCAAGTAGGGTGCGGGCTTAACCGCTCGCATTTCGGCACTGCGCCAGCCGCTGGCGCACGCTTGCCAGCTGTACGCAGAGCACGAACACCGACATGGCGGTATCCAGTTCTTCCAGTGGTGGAAAGCTCGGGGCTATGCGGATATTGCTGTCTTCGGGATCATTGCCATAAGGGAAGGTGGCGCCTGCGGGTGTGAGTTTCACGCCCGCATCTGCCGCCAGCTTCACCACAGCCTTTGCGCAGCCGGGGCGGGTGTTGAAAGAGACGAAATAACCGCCCCGAGGCTTCTCCCATTGGCCCATACCCGAATCGCCCAGGGCATTTTGCAGGTGCTCGAGCACACACTCGAATTTTGGCCTGAGAATACTGGCATGCTTGTGCATATGCTCCTCAAGCGTGGTGCATTCGGTGAAAAAGCGCGAATGGCGCAACTGATTCACTTTGTCCGGGCCTATGGTCATCGCCTGCATCTGGAGCTTCAGTGAATCCAGGTTGGCGCTGCTGGCGCTGACGAAAGCAATGCCTGAGCCCGCATGGGTGACCTTGGACGTGGAGGCAAACTGCAGCACGGAATCCACGGTGTCATTTTCTAGGGTGGCTGCGCGGATACTGGCAAGGTTGATAAATGGTCCCAGGTCATGCACGGCGTAGGCGTTGTCCCAGAAAATCCGGAAACCGGGATTGGCAATCTGCCCCAATTGGGCCAGGCGTTCCACCGTTTCCCTATTGTAGGTGATGCCAGTGGGATTGGCGTATTTGGGTACGCACCAGATGCCGATAATGTCACCGTCCTCGCTGACGTGCTTTTCTACGCACTCCATGTCCGGCCCCCCTTTCCCCAGGGGGATGGCGAGCATGCGGATACCGAGCTGCTCGCAAATGGTAAAATGGCGGTCGTAGCCGGGCACCGGGCAGAGAAATTTGGGGGATTCCAGTGCCCGCCAGGGGACATTGCCGGCGAAGCCGAATAAGTATCCGGTCAGTACGGCATGGTACATCAGGGTCAGGGAGCTGTTGCCACCGGCCATGACTTCCTCTGTTGGCACCTGCAACAGATCCGCGCCAAGGGCCCGGGCGCAGGTAAGGCCGGTCATACCGCCATAGTTGCGCGTATCCGTACCGTCGGCAGCACGGTAATCGGTGGCGAGAATGCCATCGAGTTTGTCGGATAAATGCAGCTGCTCCGCCGAGGGTTTGCCGCGGGTAATATCCAGACTCAGTTCATGCTGGCAGATTCGTTCGTAGTGGGCACTCAGTTCCTTTTCCCATTCGGCTAATTGGCTGCTGGTTGCGGATTCAATGTGCACGGGGGTTCCCCTGGCTGATTATTTGAGTGTGCGAGCTTGGCAGTTTGCCGGAAACTTCGCCCGCAATATACGTCCGTTAAGGTGATTGAATCGGTATTGCTGGGAGTTTACTGGCTTGCCAGTATACGGAAATTCCGGGCATATTCCCGCAGGGCGCGACTCAGGTGATGGCGCTGGGCAGGACTTGTGCTGGCTAATATCTGCTCGGCGAGTTCGCGCGCCTGCTCCTGGCGCCGCTCTTGCGCCTGCCGGTAGTGGGGTGGCCAGAGTTGCTGCGGGTCCACCAGCAGGTTGCGCAATGTTTCCAAATAGCCTGGCGGCTTGCTGCGCAACAGGTCAATGGCTTTCGATTGCCAGCGTTGCCTCTGCGCACTGCGGGACTGGGGATTGTACTCCACCTTGGAAACCCAGGCGGCGATCAGCTGTATCTGTTCTTGTGAGAGGTGGCCGAGCCAGCGCTCGCCTTCTTTGCGGATCTGCCGGTTGCGTTTACGCCGGATCTTCTCCGGGGGCTGCTGCCACTCTTCCAAAGCCTGTTGCTGTTTCTTCTGCAAGTTTTTTTGCAGCTCGTCAATTTGGTGTTTATCCAGCTGCGCGGCAATAGGAAGAAGCAGGTCGTAGGCACTGTCGCTGGCGCTGTGCAGAAACTGCTGCAGCTGCTGTTCCACAGGCTCCAGCCGGGGGTTTTCCAGTGCGCCCTTATCTACCTCGTCGGCCAGGCGGGTGAGAAACTCGGCGTAACGCTGCAACTGGGTCTGTCGATGCCAGCGGAAAAAACTGTCCATGGCAGCTTGCAACTCAACCGCCTGTGCCCGGTTCAAGTCCACATAGTCGCGGATTTTCCAGCGTATCCAGTAATCGACATTGTTGTAGGCGAACTGGACACTGGAACAGCTGCCAACGCATACAAAAAAGGCAATGAGCGCAACTTTGCGCCAGAAAGGCCTGATCAGCGTGACAGGTGGCTGTGCCATCGACGCTTTCCTGTGGACATTGTTCGGTCGTTTCCGACGGGCAACCCCAAGCATAGATGATAGGGTAATAGCCGACACAATGGCATTTCCCATGTCGATGGGTAAGCCGTGCGCGCGGTGCTGGAGGTGAGGGCAGCGACAGTCGGTGTCAGATCCAAAAAAACTGCATTGGCGGGTACCCGGTGTTCAGTCCCCGGTCACCCGGTTTTTTTGTGGGATGCCGGCTGGGCTTTAATGGCTGAAGCCTGCTTCGGTGCCGCTCCAGTGGAGTCCCGCACGATCAGCCTGGGCGTGAAGCGGCGGGTGATACTCCCCGGTGGTTTCTCTTTCTCCATGCCCCCCTTGCAGTGAATCCGCTCAAGTGTCAACTCTGCCGCACAGCGTCCGATTTCCTCGTTGGGCTGGTGGACGGTGGTGAGCTTGGGACAGGTCTGGCGTGAAAAAGGGCTGTCCTCAAAGCCTGCAATGGACAGCTGCTGCGGTACTTCGATGTTCATCATGCGTGCGGCAAAGAGGGCGCCTGCGGCAATTTCATCATTACCGGCAAAGAGGGCGGTGGGGGGGCTGTCGGACTCCAGCAGGATGGTGGCGCCGGCCACACCTGAATCGAAAGAGTATTCCCCCTCGAGAATGATCTCGTCATCGACGGGTAGTTCTGCCACCTGCAATGCCCTCATGTAACCCTCAAGGCGGCCGAGGGTGGAAAAGTGTTCAATGCCTCCGTACAGGTAGCCGATGCGTCGATGCCCGAGTTCCACCAGATGCCGGGTTATTGAAAAGGCGGCAGCGGCGTCATCCACCTGGATACAGTTGTCCTCCAGCTGGTCGGCAGCCTGGGTGGAGAGAATCTGCACAAACGTCACACCCAGGGTTTCCAGGGTGTCCATGACCTCGGGGAATTCGGAGAAGGGGGGTGTCAATATCAGGCCTGCGATCCGGCTTTGTTCCACCAGTTTGTGCAGTTCGTCGTGAATGGAGGGCGATTTGGCGCTGCTGGGATGGATCAGCAGTTCATAGCCCCGTGCCCTGCAGGCCGCGAGGATACCGTTTTGCAAATCCATCACGTAGTAGGCATTGGGGTTGTCGTAAATCAGGGCAATGGAATAGGAGTGGGTGCCGGCCAGGTTGCGCGCCGCCAGATTGGGCCGGTAGTCGAGCGCCTGTATTGCCATGCGGACCCGTGTTCTGGTGGTCGGGCGCACAGAGGGCTCATTGTTGATGACCCGTGAGACGGTCTTAATCGAAACGCCTGCACGCTTGGCCACGTCATTGATGGTGACTTTCATAGAGTAACAATACCCGTTTGCCGGAGGCCGTTGCGGTTTGAGGCCGCCATGTGTTTGCTCGCCCGCCCGGTTTGGTGCCCGCTAAACAGTCTGGCAGCAGTTTGCAGGTTGCTGCCAGTCAGCGCTGGACTTTATCCACCTGGCACCTGTTTTCGCGGTGTGGATAAAACGTGCCGGTGCCGCTGTCGGGGCTGGTTTGCCCCGGGGTTTCTTCTGTCATAACCAGGTTGTCAACACTGGGTTACCTATATGTAAATTTCTTACATTTCTGAGCCGGATTCTGCTGGGCTGTGAAGTCAAAAATTTCAATATAGAGGTAAAAAGTTCTACTTTTCAGATAAATTTAGAGCATTTAAAAGAGTTTTTAGCTAAAAATACTTAGTTGAGTATAAGGCTGCTCATCAGGTGTTGAAGTTTGTGTAGTTTTACTACATAGTGCTTGTCAGAAAGAGTTGAGCCTTTTCCGGGGGCGGTTGTAGCTGGGCTGGGTGGGGTGCACGCCCTGCCAGCAACCCACTTTTCAGGGAGGCTGGCTGATTTGGTCAGTGGGTCACTGTGCTGGAACAGATGCCCTGCCCTTTACCCAATATGTGCTGAGGCGCCCCCGGTCCAGGTGCTTTTGTTGGGTGATAGACCGCCAACCGCACTACAACCCAAAGGCTGGAGAAGGGATTTTCCACCGCGGATTGGCTTTATCGGGGATGGAGGGTCAGCGGTACTGGGCGTACCACCGAAATCGGGTGATGGCCAATGGGACCGCGGGGGCCATCCCTGCAGAATTTATACGGAAACGTTATGGTGCACAGTAAGGTTCAGGCAGTTACGGAACGCATAATCCGGCGCAGTGAAGAATCCCGCGCAGAATATCTGGCGCAGGTAGACAAAGCGCACCTTGAAGGTCCCGCCAGTGCACAGTTGTCCTGCGGGAATCTGGCCCATGCCATTGCCGCCGCCCCGCAAAGGGACAAGCAATTGATTGCCTCCGGGCGCGGGCCCAACCTGGGCATTGTCACCGCCTATAACGATATGCTGTCCGCACACCAACCCTACGGCACTTACCCGACCCGCCTGAAAGAGGCGGCGGCGCGCCACGGGGCCAGCGCGCAGGTAGCCGGTGGCGTGCCGGCCATGTGTGACGGCGTTACCCAGGGGCGGGCGGGGATGGAATTGGGCCTGTTTTCTCGCGATGTAATCGCCATGTCCTCAGCGGTGGCCCTGTCCCATGATATTTTTGAGGGCGCCATGTTTCTCGGTATCTGCGACAAGATCGTACCCGGCATGGTGATCGGGGCGCTGGCATTCGGGCATCTGCCCTCAATCTTTGTTCCGGCCGGCCCTATGCCCACCGGCCTTTCCAATGCGGAAAAGGGGCGGGTACGCCAGCTCTACGCCGAGGGCAAGGTGGGCCGTGCAGAGCTGTTGGAAGCGGAGAGCGCCTCCTATCATAGTGCCGGCACCTGTACTTTCTACGGCACCGCCAACAGCAACCAGATGCTGGTTGAAATCATGGGGCTGCAATTGCCGGGCAGCTCTTTTGTCAATCCCGGCACCGGCCTGCGCGATGCCCTGAACGAAGCGGCAGTGGCGCAACTGGTTACAATTACCGAGCCCAGTCAACACACACCGATCGCCAAGATTCTCACGGAAAAGGCCTTTGTAAACGGCGTTGTGGGGTTGTTGGCAACCGGCGGTTCCACCAATCACACCTTGCACCTGGTGGCCATGGCCCGCGCCGCGGGTATCCAGCTGACCTGGCAGGACATGGCGGATCTCTCCGAAGTGGCGCCCCTGTTGTGTCATGTTTACCCCAACGGCACCGCAGACATTAATCACTTTGCCGCGGCGGGGGGGATGCAGTTCTTGATTCGGGAATTGCTCTGTGCCGGTCTGTTGCACCCTGACGTACATACGGTGCTCGGGGAGTCGGGGCTCAAGCCCTATTGCTGCGATCCTTTCCTCAACGATGCCGGAGATGGTGTGGTATGGCGACCAGGCCCGGAAGAGAGTGGCGATACCTCCGTGATTCGCCCGGTGAGCGATCCCTTTTCCCACCACGGTGGGCTGCAACTGCTCAAGGGCAACCTGGGTCGCAGTGTGATCAAGGTTTCCGCGCTGGAAGCCGGGCAGCTCAAGATCAAGGCGCCGGCCATTGTACTGCACAGCCAGGATGAACTGCTGGCGCGTTTTCAGGCTGGCGAGCTGGAGCGGGATTTTGTCGCCGTGGTGCGTTTCCAGGGGCCCCGTGCCAACGGAATGCCGGAGCTGCACAAGCTGACGCCGACGCTCGGGGTACTGCAGGATCGCGGGTTCAAAGTGGCATTGATCACCGATGGGCGTATGTCTGGAGCTTCCGGCAAGGTGCCGGCGGCCATTCATATATCCCCTGAGGCCGTTGAAGGGGGGGCCATTGCCAGGGTGCGCAACGGCGACCTGATTGAACTGGATTGTGAAGCGGGTGTGCTGCGCGTGCTTGTGGATGAAGAGGTATTCGCCGCGCGCAAAATCGCTCAGTGCGACCTGTCCGAAAGCGCCCGGGGTATGGGCCGCGAACTCTTTGCCAATATGCGTGCTATTGCCAGTGGTGCGGAGACGGGCGCAAGTATTCTGTATTAACCAGAACGGTGCTGTTAGGCATTGCAAGAAAACGATCTCAGAGCGAAACCTATGCTTGATCCTTTTGACATGGTGCTGTTTGGTGGAGTCGGTGACCTTGCGATGCGCAAGTTGCTACCGGCGCTCTACCGCGCGTTTAGAGAGGGCAGTCTGGCGCGGGGTTGCAGAATCCTGCCGGTATGCCGGCGCCGGGAAGACGCCGACCGTTACCTGGAACCCGCGCAGCGGGCTTTGCAGGCGTACTTGCGCGAGGGTGAATACCGTGACTCCAGTTGGCGTGGCTTCAGCGAGCTGCTGTGCCCTGTCGCGCTGGATATAGCCGTGCCCGATACCCGGTGGGAATACCTCGTAGACATCCTGGGTACAGATCCCGGGCATGTGCGTATTTTCTACCTGGCAATCCCGCCGGGGGTCTTTGGCCTGTGCTGTGAAAACCTCCACAGGAAAGGTCTGATCAGTGAGAAGGCCCGTGTGGTTGTGGAAAAACCACTGGGTTACAACGCTCAGACTTCCTGTGAAATCAACGGCAAACTCGCCAATTATTTTCCCGAAGACCATATTTTTCGCATCGATCACTACCTGGGCAAGGAAACAGTACAAAACCTGCTTGCCCTGCGTTTCTGCAATGTGTTGTTTGAGCACCTGTGGGATGCAAAAGCCATTGACCATATCCAGATCAGTATCTCGGAAACGGTCGGCCTGGAAGGGCGTGCCGGTTTTTACGATGAGACGGGCGCACTGCGGGATATGGTGCAGAACCACCTGTTGCAGCTGTTGTGCCTGATTGCGATGGAATCACCCAACACCATGTCCGCGAAAAATATTCGCGCGGAGAAAATCAAGGTGCTGGAAGCCCTGCGACCCCTGAGGGCTTCAGAAGTGGATAAGAATGTTGTGCGCGGGCAGTACGTGGCTGGAGAGATCGACGGGCAGCCTGTGCCCGGCTACTTGCAAGAGCTGGAACACAGTGCCAGTGCTACGGAGACTTTTGTGGCAATACAGGCGCATATCGACAGCTGGCGCTGGGCGGGCGTGCCCTTTTTCCTGCGCACAGGCAAGCGTATGGAAAAGCGCTGTGCCGAAATTGTGGTGCAGTTCAAGAAGGTCTCCCATCACGTCTACGATGAGAGTGCCGGCAAAGTGATACCCAACCGCCTGGTGATCCGCCTACAGCCCGAAGAGAGTATCAAGTTGATATTGATGGCCAAGAAAATGGACAGCCTGGCCACAAAATTGCAGCAGGCGGAACTGAACTTAAACCTGTCGGATACCTACGACAGTTTTCGCAGCGACGCCTATAAACGCCTGATGCTGGATGTGGCGGCCAATAATCCGGCCCTGTTTATTCATTGCGACGAAGTGGCCGCGGCCTGGGCCTGGGTCGACCCGATTATTGAACACTGGCGTGACACCAGCAACCAGCCCAAACCCTACACCGCGGGAAGCTGGGGGCCGACGGGGGCCGGTGAGTTACTGGCCCGTAGCGGCCGCCACTGGTTTAACGCCAAGTAATGATTGCCGGAGCTGCCCTGCCTGCAACAGGCGCATCTCCGGGGAAGTGACTGGAAAGCTCCATGGCAGAGGAAAAGTTTTATCCCGATCGCGAGCGCCTGGTACAGGTGCTTGCCCATGATTGTGCCTGTGCATTGCAACAGGGCATCAGTACCAGGGGCCATGCCACCTTCCTGGTTTCCGGTGGCAGCACGCCGGAGCCTGTTTATCGCGCGCTTTCCAAACGCCCCTTGCCCTGGTCACAGATTACCGCCGCACTGGTGGATGAGCGCTGGGTGGACCCGTCGCAAAGGGGCAGCAACCAGGCCTTTATTCAACAATGCCTGCTACAGGACTGCGCCGCAGAGGCGACACTGTTGGCCATGAAAACCTCTCACGCAACAGCGGCTGAGGGAGAGGCTGAATGTGAGCGCGCCTACGCCCGACTGCCGCGCCCTTTCGATGTCTGTATTCTGGGCATGGGTGCCGATGGCCACACCGCTTCATGGTTTCCCCATGCGCAGGGCCTTGCACCCGCGCTGAATCCGCAGTCTGAAAAACTCTGCAGCGCAATCACTGCCAGGCCAAGCGAGGTAACCGGTGCCTACACCGAGCGTATGACCTTGACCGCAAACGCCATTTTGCAGGCGCGACATATCAATCTATTGATCACCGGCCAGGAAAAACTGAATGTTTACCGCGAAGCGTTGCTCGGCAGTGATGAAATGGAAATGCCGGTGCGCGCTGTTCTCAAACAGGCTCTGAAGCCGGTCACGGTTTACTGGGCACCTTAACAAACCATCTGGATGTGACGAATGCAGAAAAATATCGCCGATATTTTACCGGTTGCCGGTGTTGTTCCGGTATTGGTGATTGAACACCAGGAAGACGCACTGCCCCTGGCCGAGGCGCTGCTCGAAGGCGGTTTGCGTGTGCTTGAAGTCACCCTGCGTACCGCGACTGCCCTGGAGGCAGTGGAGCGGATTGCCGGGCATTTGCCCGAGGTGCAAATAGGTACCGGTACTGTCTTAAATAGTGATGACTTGCGGCGCTCCGTCGATGCCGGCGCCAGCTTTGTTGTGAGCCCCGGTGTGACCGAACGGTTGTTGGTGGCAGCGCAGGATTGCGATGTGCCGCTGCTGCCCGGGGCGGCCAGTGTTTCCGAGGTCATGCGCCTGTTTGAGCGTGGCTATTGCTACCAGAAGTTTTTCCCGGCCCAGGCTGCCGGTGGGGTACCGATGTTGAAATCCATTGCGGGCCCGCTGGCGGAAGTGCGCTTCTGTCCCACCGGCGGTATTAGCCCGGATAACGCAGCGGACTATCTAGCGCTCGACAATGTGGTTTGCGTGGGCGGTTCCTGGATGGCACCCAGCGCGCTGGTGCGGGAGAAAAACTGGGCGGAGATCACCCGCTTGGCAAAGCAAGCTGCAGCATTGAAAACTTGATATGGCGATGGCCGGGGATGGGCACCCACCGTTGCAAAAACTGGTCCGCGGGTAGTGTTGTGGGAGTTGCCATCCGGCCAGTCGCAGAGGGTTGCCTGGGCTAACGGGTTCAGTGCCACAAACGTTCGGTAAAGGGTATCCGCACAGACCAGAAAGTGTGGAAAGCCAAAATAACAGGGTAAAGTCAGATGAAAATAAACATTGCCATCAATGGTTACGGTCGAATCGGCCGCAATGTCACCCGGGCCATTTATGAATCCGGCTATCGCGATCATATCCGACTGGTTGCAGTCAACGATCTTGCCCCGGTAGCCACCAATGCGCACCTCACCCGTTTCGACACGATCCACGGCCGCTTTGCCACCGAGGTAACTGTGGATGGCGATGCGCTGGTCATCGGTGGCGATCGTGTACAGGTATGCCAGGAACGTGATCCGGCCAGATTGCCCTGGAAGAAACTGGGGGTGGATCTGGTGCTGGAATGTACCGGTCGCTTTACCGATAGAGTCTCTGCCTGCGCACATATCGCAGCGGGTGCCAGTGGGGTACTGATTTCCGCCCCCTCCAAAGACGCCGACCTTACCGTGGTGTACGGCGTCAATGATGGAAGCTTGAGCGCGGATCACCGGGTGGTTTCCAATGCCTCCTGCACCACCAATTGTCTGGCGCCGGTGGTGCAGGCGTTGCACCGCGGGCTGGGTATTGAGCGCGGCTTTATGACCACCGTGCATGCCTACACCAATGACCAGAACACCCAGGATGCAGTCCATGCGGATATGTATCGGGCTCGCGCTGCAGCCGATAATATGATTCCCACCAAGACCGGCGCCGCCGCTGCGGTGGGCCTGGTACTGCCGGAATTGAAAGGGCGGCTCGACGGTATGGCGGTACGCGTTCCCGTGAACAATGTCTCCCTGGTAGACTGCCAGTTTATCGCCGCCCGGGATACCACCGTCGAAGAGGTGAACCGCCTGATGCGGCAGGCTGCGGAGGCCAGTAAGGGGGTGCTGACCTATTGCGACCGGCCCCTGGTTTCCGTGGATTTCAACCATACCAGCGCCTCCAGCCACTTCGATGCCAATCACACCCGAGTGAACGGCAATCTGGTAAAAGTGATGGCCTGGTACGACAATGAATGGGGCTTCTCCCAGCGTATGCTGGATACCAGTCTGGCCATGGCCGCCGCGCAGCAGCTGCGTCTGCCGGTTGCTGAGTCCGCCTGATCTGTGTGTAAACCTGTTCCACAGTCGGCGGAACAGGTACCGGAATTGCCTTGCACGGTTTGCGGCAAATCAATCCGGTGCCGACAATCGCTGGATTGCCCCCCCCATGACTTAATGCTTATTGATCAATTCACAGGACTTTATGATTCGCCATACCAAAATCGTTGCCACCCTGGGCCCTGGCACTGACAAGCCCCATATTATCGAGGAAATGATTCGAGCCGGTGTCAATATCGTGCGCCTGAATTTCTCCCACGGCTCCGCGGATGACCACCGCCGCCGGGTACAGGAAGTGCGTGATGCCGCAACCGCACAGGGCAGGACCGTTGCCGTGCTGGGCGACTTGCAGGGACCCAAGATCCGCATTGCCCGTTTTGCCGAAGGCCACGTGGTGCTGGAGGTCAACGACGAATTTGTATTGGACCTGGATTGCCCGCCCCAGGGCGGCGATGCGCAGCGTGTTGGGGTCGACTACCCGAGCCTGATCAGCGATTGCAAGTCCGGCAGTGTGCTGTTGCTCGACGATGGCAAGGTCCGCCTGGAAGTGACCGGCACCACCCCCACTAAACTCTACTGTCGCGTATTGCAGGGCGGTCGCTTGTCCAATAACAAGGGCATCAACCTCCTCGGTGGCGGCCTGTCTGCCCCGGCGTTGACGGAAAAAGACTACCGGGATATCGAGCTGGCCGCAGAGCTGGAAGTGGATTTTCTCGCGGTGAGCTTCCCCCGCTGCGCCGAGGACCTGGAAACCGCCCGCAAGGCGATACAGGCTGCCGGTAGCCAGGCCGCCATTGTGGCCAAGATAGAGCGCGCCGAAGCGGTCGCCGATAGCGCACAGATGGATGCCCTGATCTTTGCCTCGGATGCCATTATGGTGGCCCGCGGTGACCTGGGGGTAGAGATCGGTGATCCGGCCCTGGTGGGGGTGCAAAAAAAACTGATCCATCGCGCCAACGCCCTTAACCGCGGCGTGATCACCGCAACCCAGATGATGGAATCCATGATCACCAGCCCCACACCCACCCGTGCCGAGGTAATGGACGTGGCCAATGCCGTACTGGATGGGACCGATGCGGTGATGCTGTCCGCCGAGACCGCCGCCGGTGATTACCCGTTGGCGGCAGTGGAGTCCATGAGCGAGGTGATTGTGGGTGCCGAGCAATATCTCGGCAGTGTGCCCTACACCCCGCAGGAGCACGGCGCCTCGGACCGTATCGATACCGTGATCGCCCAGGCGGCCATTGATGTGGCGGCACGGGTGGAAAACCTCTGTGCGGTGGCGGCACTGACGGAATCCGGGCGCACCCCGCGCATGATGTCCCGCGCCAATACCCGCCTGCCCATCTACGCGCTTACCCGGCATCCGCGTGTTGCTCGCCAGTTGGTATTGCTGCGCGGGGTTGATCCGGTCAGCTTTGATCCGGCCACAGTGCCTCTGGGGCAATTGACCGGTGCCGTTATTGAAGTGCTCAGCTCGCGCATTGACCTGCAAAAGGGCCAGCGCATTCTGATCACCCAGGGAGAGCGGGTAAATGTGGGTGGCTACACCAGTTCCATGCGGATAAAGGAAATCGAATAACCGGATCTTTGCTGTTGCCACCGATGACCCGGCGCCGCTGCGGGATTGCGGTGGCAAGGCAGCGGGCGATACCCTGTCAGCACTGGGTGCTATCCGCGGGTTTTTGATCCACCCGGGCACCCTGCATTTCCTGTTCTTACCCATTTTTATTTTGCTAATAATGATGCGCACTAACACAAAAGTGCTTGCTGAAAGGGGCATCTGCAGCAGAAATTCTGTTGTGGTTTGTATCACACTGTGACAGTGCCTTTTCATTGCTACCACGGCAGAGGCGCGGGAATATCTTATTAAAAATCAAATAATTTTAATTATTTTGAAGGTTTTTATTTTTCAATAGAGCGTCAATATCGTGTAATGGCATAGCGCTGTTGCCTTTTGCCGAATTGCGTTAATCTCTTCAGGCGGGTAACCATACCGGCTGTTACCCGATGCCAGAGGGAGCCGGGCGGTGCCTGCCGGCATTGCAGTGAAACTATTGGTGAAGAGACATTGCTTAACCCAAGCGGTGCGCAGCCAACACTATTTAAGTTTTCACAAATTGCGTTTACCCTAATCCAACATGCTTTTTGCGGGTATTTCGCCAGGGGATCACCGTCTGGTGTATTCCGGGTTGGTACACTTTTGTAACAGGGAAGTGGCTGCCCTTGGGAGAGTGACCGCCGCGGTAAAGAAATAGAAAGCAATAACTCTTTGCGAATTGTTCGATTACGGTGAACAACAAAAAGCTGGCGTAAAGCAACTGAAGGATTATCCATGCAGCTAAGTGTCGAAAACAGGCAGGGTGTTCGTTATATTGTCAAGTCTGGCAGGGACTATCAAATGGATATTCCCTTGAAGGACAGTGCCACCCAACTGTTGTCAATGTTCGATGACTCTGTGATTCAGGAAATTTACGATCACTTCTTTGGCGTGAACGGTATTTCCAGCAATGGGCAAAGTGCCAGTATCCAGTCCAGCCAAGCGGGAACAACGCTCCTGCCCTCGCTTTCCGAAGCACCTGGCCACCTCTCCAGCCAGGAACAGAAAATCTACCTGGCTTTGATTCAAAACCGCCTGATTATCGAGGAAGCCCCGTTTGCGGATGCGGCGCTTGCCGACAAACAGTCCGAACTGACCGCCAGGATTCGCAGGGGCTTACAGCAGATTATTGCCCAGGAACGCGCCGAGGCGGCATTAATCCAGCAACGCCACGAGCAGCGCTCCACCCTGGAAAAGGTGGGGGCTTATATTGATCGCGGTGCCACCGGCGTGGGCAATGCGGCCTGGGGCCTGGCGGTGTGGAGCAAGGATATTCTCGAGGTAGCGGCACTGGTGCATCCCCTCCGCCAGTCCATCGAATACAGTACCGCCACTGTCAACTATTTCCTGTACGACAAGAGTTTTGAGGAATCGGGCAGGGAGTACCTGTCTGCTGTGCAGCGGGAAGTGGTGGATGTACTGGGCTTCGATCCCTCCAAGATCACCAGGCAACAGCTGGAGCTGGCCTTTGACGTGGCCCAGCTGATCTATTCAGAGCCGGCTCTAAGAGACACCATTTACCGCTTCGCCCAGGATTATGTCAAAGCCCAGCACAGTCTGGAAATCACCGAGCTGGCCGGCAGCGGCGCTTTCGAGATTATTCTCACCATTGTATTGGCCGCTGTTACCGGTGGTGCCGGAGCTGTAATCTCTCTGGTAAAAAATGCCCGTCTGCTGAAAGCCTTCCGCGGTATTGGCGAGCTGATGCTGGACTTCGCCAAACTGAAAAAGCAGCGCAGCCTGCTTGCCAGCAAGCGCGGCGGCAAGGCCAAGGGCAGTGGGGCCAGTTTCTCCGATTTTAGTTCTACTGAGGCTGCGGTGCCGTCCAGTGGCAGTGGCCCGTCTCCGAGTAACCCCGGTTCAGCCAGTAGCACCAGCAGTGGCTCAAGCGCCAATAAAAGTGGCAACCAAAGCAGTAACAACCATTCCGGTGGAAGCTCTGCCAGCGCCCAGAACAGCCAGACTGGCAATAGAAGCAATAGCAGCACATCCAACGAGTCGGATAACACCAATAACCCGACCGGGGAAAACCACAACGGCGACAAAACCCAGCGCAATGCCAGGGCCCGTGAAGGTGGTGAACCGATCAACTTAAAAACCGGCGAAGAGCGCCTGACCCTGGTGGACGCGGTGCTGGACGGCCCGCTGCCATTTACCCTGGCGCGCACCTACCGCAGCAGTAACCCCAAGGATTTTGGCCTGGGTCACGGCTGGACCCACACCCTGGGCGAACGCCTGGTATTGCGCCCCGGCAAAGCGGTAGAGTTCCACGATGCCGAAGGCCGGGTGATCAGCCTGCCCGCACCGGGGGGCAGTGGCCGCAGCCACAATGTGGTGGAGCAGCTCAGCCTCAGCCGCGTCAACGACGAGCACTGGATTATCACTCCCTACGGCGCCCCTAACGGAGTACAGAAACACTTCAAGGCCACTGGTGATAAAAGTGCTCTCAAGCTTGCGGAAATCCGCGATGGCTACGGCAACTACTACCTGCTCCACTATATCGGCGAACGCCTGATCTGTATCGAGAGCAGTCTTGGCGAAGCCCTGCATATCAGCCCGCCCGCTGGAAAGGCCAACAGCCAGCGTATCGGTGAGCTGAAAAAAGAAACCCGCGATGGTCGCATCAAAGTACTCGCAAATTATGAGTACAGCGATGAAGGTGACCTGATTAAAGCCACCGACGCCGATGGTTACAGTGAGCAGTACCAATACCATCAGCACGTCATTAAGCAGCGCACCCTGAAAACCGGCTACCGCTTCCACTTTGAATGGGATGCCGAAGGCCCCTCTGCCCGCTGTGTGCGCCAATGGGGCGACCCGATCGATGGGCAGGATACATACAACTACCAGTTTGCCTGGGATGATGACGGCAAAGGCGTTACCGTCACCGACACCCGTGGTGGTAAAGAACGCTATCGCTTTAACGAGCGCGCCCTGCCCATCTACCACCGCGACCCGGAAGGGGCAGAGACGCTCTACAGCTACAACG
The DNA here is from genome assembly GCF_030731025.1 of Microbulbifer sp. 2205BS26-8. Lineage (NCBI taxonomy): Bacteria > Pseudomonadati > Pseudomonadota > Gammaproteobacteria > Cellvibrionales > Microbulbiferaceae > Microbulbifer > Microbulbifer sp. 2205BS26-8. Next base: position 80,858 of record NZ_JAVAMR010000012.1, read on the forward strand.
ACCTGGGCCAGGTGACCAGGGTACAGTTGCCCAGCGACGATGGCAGCCTGCGTGAGGAAATTTACCAATACGATGACCAGGGTCGCCTGGTACAAAAGATCGATGCCGCCGGCAATAGCCACTGTATTGAATACAATGGCGAAGGTCTGCCCGCAAAAGTCACCGATCCCGCCGGCAATAGCTGGCAACGGGAATACAACAACAATGGCCAGGTCATTGCCAGCAAAGACCCCTGCGGCAACAGTACCCGGTACGGCTATAACCCCGTTGGCCTGATCGGCAGTGTTACCGATCCTTTGGGCAATACCACCCACTACCTGTGGAGCCCCGAAGGCAATCTCGCCGCAGTCAAAGACCCCATGGGCCGTGCCCAACACTACCGCTACGACGGCGCCCGCCGCCTGGAAGAAGTGCAACACGCCCCCGGCCAGGTTACCCGCTATGAATACGATGCCCAGGATCGTATCCATGCGGTGACCACCCCGGACGGTGCCCGCACGCAATACAGCTACAACCCGCAGGGGTTACTTGCCGAGGTGACCGACTCAGCAGGCCGCAGTACCTGCTACGCCTACGACGGCCTCAGCCAGGTTAAGACCCGCACCAACCCGGACGGCAGCCGCCTGGAGTATCACTATGACGGCGAGCGCAACTTAATCGGCCTCACCAATGAAAACGGCGAGCGCTACCAGCTTAAATACGACCTCAACGAACGCCTGATTGAAGAAGTGGGCTTTGATGGCCGCGTTACCCGCTACGCCTACAACCGCGCCGGCCACCTGGTCAGCTCCAGAGCCGTAACCGACACAGACAGCGGCAAAGGTATCGACACCATCTTCGAGCGCGACCCCTTCGGCCGCTTATTGGAAGAGACCACCCCGGATGGCATAACCAGCTTCCGCTACAATCGCAGCGGACAACTCATCAAAGCGGAAAATGCCCACCGCAAACTGCGCTGGGAATACGACGCCAGTGGCCGCGTGACCGCCGACTGGCAGGGCAAAGATAAGCTCAGCCACCAATACGATGCCGCCGGCAACCGTATCGCCACAACCCTGCCCGATGGTGAAGTGCTTAACTTCGCCTTCAACCCCGCTGGCCAGTTCCAAAGCCTGCACCGCCGCCCCTTAGGCAGCGATACGGATCAGCTGATCACCAGTATCAGCCACGACGAACAGGGCAGGGAAAGCCAGCGCCAGCACGGCAATGGACTGGAAAGCCAGAGAGACTACGATCCACAAGGCCGCCTGCAAAAACTGCGACTGGGCAAAACCCGCAGTGCAAGCCAGGGCCCGGTGTCCGACCCCGCCCAGGGCACAACCCCAATCCTGCAGCGCAGTTATCAGTACAACAAAACCGGCCAGATCGCCAAAATCGAAGACAGCCTGCGCGGCGCCCGCAGCTACCATTACGACGCCCTGGATCGCCTGACCCAGGTAGACGGCCCCAACCCCGAATACTTTGTGCACGACCCCGCACACAATATTCTTGCCGCAGCGGGGTCCGGTGAGGAAGCCAAACAGCAGGCCAGCACCACCGAAGTCAAGGGCAACCGTTTAGCCTTTCGCGGTGACACCCACTACCGCTACGATATGCATGGCAACCGTATCGCCGAGCTGCGCGGCAAAGGGCAAAAACTGCAAACCCGTTATTACTACAACAGCCGCCAGCAACTGGTGCGGGTGGAAAAGCTCAAGGTAGAGAAGGGCACCGAGCAGTTCCAGCAGGTGATCCACTACCAATACGACCCCCTGGGCCGCCGTATTGGCAAGGCGGACCATGGCGAGCAAACCCGCTTCCTCTGGGATGGCGATACCCTGTTGCGGGAAAGCAAAACCAATATGCAAACCCGGCAGGACCTCAGTACCCGCACCTACTATTTTGAGCCTGGCACTTTCAAGCCTGTCGCCTTAAAGGAAGACAACCAGCTATATCACTACCACCTGGACCACCTCGGTACCCCGGATACCCTCACTAACCAGGAAGGGGAAGTGGTCTGGAGTGTTGCCTATAAGAGCTATGGCAATATCGCCCTGGCCCATGAAAACCAAATAGAACAGCCTATTCGCTTCCAGGGCCAGTATTTTGATGAAGAGACCGGGCTGCACTACAATCGGTTTAGATACTATGATCCACAGGTTGGGGAGTTTACCCAACAGGATCCGGTTGGGTTGTTAGGTGGATCGAATAAATATCGGTATGTGCCGAATCCAACAGGTTGGATTGATCCCCTTGGCTTAACGTGTAAGGAGCAAAAAGCGCAAATCCATGTCGCTTATAGACCGAATAAACCAGTTGGGCATAATTATATTGGTATTACACTACCAGGGGAGGAAACACAATGGTTTGATTTAGTCATGACAGAATCTGCGGGAGGAGTATTGGGTCTGATTCGTGGCGGCCAAGACACAATGCTAAGGCATGGAGCAAAAATCTCAAAGAAAACCAAGATTTCTACAAGAGACGTAGATATTGCTCAGGCTAGAGCAGCCCTTTATAAAGCTGATGAAATGAGCTTTTCAGAAACAGCAGGTCTATATAATTTAATTAGTAACAGCTGTACATCTGCTGTATGCGACATATTAAAAGCCGGAGGAATAAATCCCCCGTGGTGGGCCAAAACTCCCTCATTAATCCATAAATGGTTTCGATAATGGCTTTATGTAAAGAGTCTTATGAGCTTAAAGAGAGCTTGGAAGATATTGATTTTTTAAGATCTATTCTTGAAGAAAATACCGGTTTGGAGGTAGATTTTGAAGTGTGTGATAAGACTACTGTTTTTGCTCATTGTGATAAATTTAAATTCTCGGTTGAGATTGAGTTGAATTTATCACAGAATGAAATATCTATTTACCTTCCGCCTAAAAAAAAGGGCTACTTTGAGTACGCAGTCTTATATGGTCTATCCTCTTTCATCGAAAATCATATTGATATTCCAGAATATGCGAAGAAAAAATGGAAGGATTTAAGTTTTTTTGAGAAAGCCTTCAAGAAATGACCCTAAGAGCAAGTCAGCATTACCTTTCGTCCGCTCCCTGCCTCCGACGCTACGCACCTCCGGGCAGTGCTTGCGCCCTGCACAGGTAAAACTGCATCCGTCTTCACCAGCGAGTGGGGCTAAACTTGGTGTCGCCAAAAGCTTCACCCAGATTGAATTCTTGACAAAAAGCGATTAGGGTAGGCCTGCTGTTATAGCACCCAGCCGCTTAGCCGGTACCAGTAAAGAATAATAAATAGATAAAAAAACACCCAAACGATCATCGTTCAGCCCGCGAGGCGCCCTGTAAGGCAGCACTCGCGGGAAAACCCTAACCACAACAAATTTTCAACACACAAAGAAGGACCGCATCATGGCCGCGTAAGTCAGGCGTAAGCGCCAGCCCCCGGTGCTAGAGACACCAGGGGATGGCTAACCCCAATAGATAAATTGACTATCTAGCGAGGCTGTCTTGAATGATACGCCATACACTCGTTCGTCTTCAATAAAGGTCTCCCTGAAGGCGCGTATTCCGGGTCACTCCTGCCCCCGGCGGCGGAGTGTGCTGTGGCGTTGCGTGATGATTGGTGTGGTCTTTTACTTCAGCCGCGCACCGCCTTTCTGGCTGCGCACCCTGCACTTTGCTTTTTCCCACAAGGACTACGCCTGCGGCGAGAGAAACGGCGCTATGGGCTTTTGCTCGGCGTTTCTGTCACAGGCGACGTAAGGAGCCTATTCAAGATGCCTATATTACCCTGTCGATTATTTCAGCCAGTGGAGCTGGGGGATTATTTTACCTTCACGCTGGTCGCCATCAAAGAGAACGCCGTAGACCTGCATATTGCGCCCGGTAGGGGCAACCAGGTGATGCGCGCCGTGCGCCTCCTGCAATGGTTGGACGAAGCCTACCCACTGGACGAAGCCTGTGCGCTGGAGGAGGGGCCAATCGAAAAGCCCCCGGCCATTATCAGACCGCTCAAGTGGCGACCCGATAAAAAGACGGAGCGCTGAAAGGGAGTACGGGCGCCACGAAGGTCCGTGAAGCCCCAAACCGCACCACAAACGCTTACTTTCTCGTGCGGGTACTGCGGGGAGGTAAGCGTCGTTAGGGTGCTAAGGCAGGAGCCTTGCGTGCCGCCGCAGGTGTGCAGGGCCAGATCTCTACAGGCGGTGTTGCCGCGGTCGGCTAGGTGTGTCAAAAGGCAAGATACCTTGACGATACGCCGCTCTAAATCGTGCTACCGATTGCCAGGCAATAGAACCAGAGCTGGGCAGCAATGTTGATTACCGAGATTGTTATTGTTGCAGGAAATCTGTTTTCTCCCTGAAAATCAATCAATACAGGAGATTACAAGCAATGATCGGTTTGGGATACTGGTCATAACAATCACTGTATCAATACTCGTATTACCGGGCAATAGGATGGATCTTTATAAAAACTCCCTGTTTTCCTGATTAGCGCAGTCCGTATAAGTCATTTACTCATGCTTTTTTGATAGAGACGCAATAAAGCCTGATTTTTCATGCATAACCCCGTATGTAAGTGAGTTGAATGCTACAGGATCGCCACGCGCAGTATTCATTGGTTATCCTGGATTTGTCCCTTTCGGGATTTTCTGAACTTCTCATTCTACTTATACGTAATTCAATGCCGGTCAGGAGTAAATAAGGTTGGCATTTGACTGCTTTTTGCAGAACCGATCACCTAAAAAGGTCTGTAATTGCGCCGCGGGATCTTGGTTGTCCTGCTACTGGCAACTTTGGACAGGTCGCGCAGAATATATTCAGGTTATTGAGTTACCCATGGAACATGGATGGTATTGAGGCTGTTTGCGGTTGCGCCTCGATTTACAATCAGTCAAAGCATCCCCTTATGCGTATTGATCGGGATTGTGTTGTTTGTGCTTAGGCTTTACAGCGTTTATTTGTCAATCCAGGGTGGACTGCAACGATTTACTGAAGGGAGTGTATATGGTGTTCTGCTGGTTGCAGCTTGGCAGGTTTTAACCAAAAATAGAGAACGCCTGGTGAAGCAATATGGACAAATGCATCTAATGGATTAATTTCCACCCCAATAAATCCGTTCATGTGGGTGCTCAGTTTTATACGCAAATTTTTATGGTACTGTATCCATCATTCAGCTACAGTTTCCACTGATTAATAAATGCAGTATTCACTGGATGATTACCAAAAACTGAGTCACGGAACAATGGAAAGACAAGTTATGGAGGATGCTTCGTAGCTGCCATTGAAAGGACAATAAACAACTGGCTAAAAAACAAGGAGTGTTACATGAAATTCTTATATTTAGTATTTCTACTGAATAGCTCGCTTGCGGCGGACTAGGAGATTGCTGCGGCCACTGAAGTTGCGCAGCAATACATAGCGTCTCAGCACAAGGCGCTACCCACTCTGGTAGAAAATGCACCGCGCCTGTTTGCCCTGAGGACACCCAGTGTTGCCAGGGCACCGCTAGCCTGGGACGCCAATGGCGCCTTGACCGGGTTGGACACTGTCGACACGGTCGAGTTCGCTCCCAAGCAGAACACCACTTTCGAGTACACGGTTAGAGGTGAGGGCTCTGGCTCCAACGTCCTGACCGTCAAGATCCAGCAGAAGAAGGCCGGTGGCGGCTGGCAAACGCTGAGAATTAAGGAACTGAACATGCCCTCTGAGACGAAGTCCGGCAGCTTCGTGGTCAACGACTACCGCGAAGGCAACACGGAGACGATCCGTTTCCGCTTCTCGCGCAAGGTTGGGACCAAGGCCATTAACTGGTACGTGCGCAAGGACTAGGAGCCTATTCAGTTTGTCTTCTTGTGATAGGCCCTAAGGAGTGTGATCCAGAGCGAAAGAAATTCTCGTGCATGGCATTACCGGAAGAAAAAGGAAATTGAGCGCTGTTATTAGGGCTCAAAAAAATGCAGTGATTCCCTGATACACGCAAAGTTTCCTTTAGGCGCCTTGCCTGGTTGGAAAAAACCCACCAAGAAAAGAGCGGTAGAGAGAGGCCTCAGGGCAGTATCCAACAGTGATCACGCACCTCATCTGAACATGCAGGCCATTCAACAATTTCGGGTTGGGCGATGCCCACTGATTTGTTGATGGCTTTTGCAAGCTTCTGCCAGTGATTGATAACCTGTGCATATTCCATCTATTTCCTGCAGCAGTGTTTTATCTGTCACGGCAGAAAGTACCGCAGCGGAGCTTGCTCTGGCCTGCCAGGCATTACTCCGTTTGGCTGACATATAGCACAGCCGCTTTGCTGCCTCCATCAGCAATGATCAGGTCGCTTTTTCCATCTCCATTGAGATCTGCCAAGGCCACACCCCATGGGTTAGGGATATTGGCATCCTGGAATCTTATGGTCTCGACCCTGGCTTTATTGCCGAGAACGGCAAGCAGTTCACCGGACCAGTTAGCTACCAGTGCATCTTCAAGGCCATCGCCATTGATATCACCAACAGCTATCTGCTTGGCACCAGAGGGTGTGGTTATTGCCGTTTTGCTGGCTTCATGGAATGTGCCATCGCCGTTTCCTGGGATGACAGTGACAGAACTGCCATTTGAGCCGACCAGCATATCCAGTTTCCCGTCGCCATTCATTTCTGCCAATTCAACAACAAAGGGGGATGCATAGGGGGCCAGCTTTTTCAGGGTAAAAGACGGGGTGTTTGAGCCGGTATGGGTCACAATACCAATCTCCCCCGGGTTTGGAGTCACCAGATCAATGCGCCCATCACTGTTGATATCACCGATAGCAAAGCCTCGATAGGGGTCTCCTCCGGCGTTGATCAGTTGGCCGGGTGTTTTAAAACTGCCATTGGCCAGCCCCTTAAAGTAGCGCAGGCCATGGTCATCGCGGCTATCGACAATCAGGTCTACTCGGTTGTCGCCATCCAGATCAGCCAGCTTAACCACATGCTTATGTTGAATCATATCGCTACCCGGGTTCGATGAACTTTCACCACTCTATCGCGAAAACGGGGATATCGCTAGCAGGCTGGTGAAACAGACAGTGCGTCCAGAAAGAAGTTGGCCAAGGAGAAAATAGGGCGTTGATGGGGTTTCAATGCCTACTGAGTGGATTATTATAGCCATCACTGTTTGCTGCCGGCCCCCGGGGCATTAGTCATTGCAACATGGAACAGTTACTCAATGATTGAAATCCGTGAAGAAAAACCTGAAGACAGCGACGCGATCCACCGTTTGAACCTGGCTGCGTTCAATAAAGGCCCTGAGGCGGCTCTCGTCGATAGGCTTCGCAGCAATTGCGAAGAGTATATCGCGTTTGTGGCTGTCGAGAACGGTACCGTTGTTGGACACATCCTGTTCACCCCGGTGACGATTGATGCATCGGACTCAGTTGGCATGGGGCTGGCACCCATGGCGGTATTGCCGTCACATCAGAAAAAAGGCATTGGCTCTCGGCTCGTTCACCATGGCCTTGAATACTTGCATAATTCCAGTTGCCCATTCGTTATTGTCCTGGGACATGCAGAGTATTACCCGCGTTTCGGCTTTGAAGTGGCATCGAACTATAAACTCCGCAGCCAGTGGGAAGGTGTACCAGACCAAGTATTTATGGTCATTGTGTTCAATAAGGCCGCCTTACCAAAACAAGGCGGGGTAGTAAGATACCGGGAAGAATTCAATGATGCTTTGTAAAGGGAGGCTTTGGGAGCGAATATGCCTCAAGCCAAACAGCCCATATTGGCTTTAAAACACTAAATAAAATCGTATTAATCATTTCAGTGCTTTGGCTGTAACCACAAGCGGGTGTGTCGGATCTATTGTAAACTTGAAGTGATTTCTAGAATCAGACCCGAATGCCGTTTCAAACGAGAGATGCCGGCGCCGTGGAGCGTGCCGATGGCGGAGAACCAAGTCTGCTCGATGGAATTTATGCCCAATAGTCTGAGTGACGGAAAAAGTCTATGAAAATTTAATCTTATCGACGATTACAACTGTGAGTGCTTGTTTATTATTGCTGATTTGTCGATAACGGCTTTTAGCATTATACGTCCACTGAACAGGTAATTGAATAGCGGAGTAAGCCTGCTGCTTTGCGGTGTGACAATGGGCCGGAGAATATCTCAGGAGCTTTAATGAAGGTGGACAAGCCGGCAGCAGATTACGCTGCTAGTTATCCAACCTGACAAGCCAACACAGAATATATATAGAGCGATTAAGTTGTGCGGCATGACATCAGTGGCCGGATCTGCATCATCTCGACCGCGTTGGACAGGCGCAACAACTTGTAACTGAGTGGCAATGGCAGTACAACAATGAAAGGCCTCATAAGGCCATATGAGGAATACCCTCAAAACCGCTGCTACGATTGGTTTAATTCTCTCCTCATCGCTGTTGTTTTAAATGGTGGATTATACGCTCACTTGATACTATATTCCTAAAACGCTAGTATCCCTGCTCTATGGCAGTGAGCGCTTAAAATAAAAAAGGCTTAAACACAACGAGTTGCCTACCCAATAATAGAGCTGGCGGGGTAAATAGATCGTCGTTTGTCGCTGGTTTCGAATGTAACTGGATACTGGCTCTCCAGGTACACAATTACAAGATTGGAAGTCTGAACCTCGCACCTCCCGATTTCCCTGAGGTCTTTGCTGGCTTCGGTGAGGATACCCCCGATATTTGCTGGGTAGATAGGTTCCGATCAGGTTGCCTTTAAACAGGTTCCGAATAATCCGGGTAGGGCTTTCCAGAGGTTTCCAACCCAAGGTGAAAAGCAGGTCTGCGCGTTTGAAATCCAAGGGCGGGGAGCAAAGCGGTTATTATCACAGGGAGGACATCACACTGATCAGCTGTGGCTTGTAAAGTCAATTTTCTGGTCTGCTAGGTCAATCGGGCCCTGTTTATAACGTTATATGGTCTACTGCAATACAATAAAGTCATAGGGAAAAGTACCATGCCGAAACCCGTTTGCTCTGATATTTTGATTGCCGGAGGGGGGCTCGCAGGCATTATCACTGCACTGGAGGCGTTAAGGGCAGGTAAAACTGTCACCATAGTGGATCGGGATACCCCACAGCGGTTTGGTGGGCTGGCACTTTGGGCCTTTGGCGGTATGACACTGATCGGCACAGCGTTGCAGCGACGTATGAACATTCCCGACTCAGCAGAGTTGGCCCTGCAGGACTGGCTGCGATTTGGCGAACTGGACCCCCTGGATGAATGGCCCTTGCAGTGGGCCCGCTATTATGTGGAGCACTCGCGTGCTGAAGTTTACGACTGGCTTATCCGTGAAGGCCTGAAATTTATGCCAGCGGTCAACTGGGTGGAGCGGGGTCGCTTTGGCGACGGCAACAGTGTCCCCCGTTACCACATCATCTGGGGCACCTCACGAGAACTGGTCAAGTGCATGGTGCGTGCGCTGCATGATGCCAGCTCTGAAGGCAGACTGACGATTCATCATAACCAGCGGATCACTGGGTTGGAGCAGCAGGCTGGAAAAGTCCATGGAGCGACTGCGGTGCATGAGGGCACCGGCAGGGAAGCCCGCTTTGAAGCGCCGGTTGTAGTACTAGCCATGGGAGGGATAAATAGCGGACATGATCAGTGCCGGGCCAATTGGCCTGTCGACCGGCCGCAGCCCACCGCTATGTTGAATGGTGCTCACCCTTTTTCCGATGGCAAGCTGCATCACTGGACAAAAGACAATTTGGGGGCCTGTATTACCCATGCCGGAGAAATGTGGAATTACGCCGCCGGTTTTCCGCATCCCTTCCCGCATTTTCCCGGCCATGGTCTTTCCTCTATTCCCTGTAAGTCCGCCCTGTGGCTGAATCATCGCGGCGAACGTATTGGTCCGGAGCCCCTGGTTACCGGATTCGATACCCACTGGTTATGCCAGCAAGTTGCTGCCCAGGAGAAACCCTGGACCTGGCAGCTGCTCAACAGACGCATTGCACTGAAAGAATTCGCTATTTCCGGCGCAGAGCACAATGCCCGAATCCGGGATAAACAGTTTCCGCTACTGCTGAAAGAGATGTTATTGGGCAACACACCGCTCGTGGATCAGATGCAGAGTGAGAGTAATCACTTTCTTGTGGACAATACACTGGCAGGGCTGGCAAAAAAAATGAATGCGCTGACCTGTTCACAGGATGTTGACCCGGCAGTGCTCAAAGCCACTGCGGATACCTTTGATGCAAATTTTAGTAAGGGCGACCAGCTAAACAACGACCCGCAAATCCGCCTGATCCGCCATGCCCGCCAATGGGGGCCGGATCGACTGCGTACCTGCAAGCCGGCCCCATTACAAAAACCTGGTGCCGGGCCATTTATTGCGATCCAGACGCAACTGACCACCCGCAAGAGCCTGGGTGGATTGCAGACCGATCTGCAAAGCCGGGTGCTGGATGCCAACGGCCAGCCCATCACCGGTCTTTATTGTGTTGGCGAGGCCGCCGGGTTTGGTGGCGGCGGTTGCAATGGTAAACGCTCGCTGGAAGGCACTTTCCTGCCCGGCTGCATCATGACAGCCAAGGCTGCAGCCAGGTCGATCAATACAGGGAATTGATCAAAGCACAATACAAAACCAACACAATAAACAGGTCAAGAGTAGGATCAGGAGAGACAGTATGCCCAATGGCGCCCAAGCTCTGATGAAAACCCTGGTGGATGCGGGGATTGAAGTTTGCTTTAGCAATCCCGGCACCAGTGAAATGCATTTTGTTGCGGCTTTGGATGGTGAGCCCAAGATGCGGGCGGTCCTTGCGCTGTTTGAAGGTGTGGCCACTGGGGCTGCCGATGGCTACGCGCGCATGGCGGATAAGCCCGCTGCCACCCTGCTGCACCTGGGTTGTGGTTTGGGCAATGGCCTGGCCAATCTGCACAACGCCCGTAAAGGAAAATCCCCGATTGTCAACATTGTGGGTGACCACGCCACTTATCATGTCAAGTACGATGCCCAGTTGCAGTCAGATATCGAAACAGTAGCCTGTAATGTGTCGCCCAACTTTGTGCGTACTTCAACGAGCACTGAATCCCTGTGCCGGGATGCTGCCGATGCCATCACCGCCGCCCGGGGTTTACCCGGTCAGGTGGCCACCCTGATCCTGCCTGCGAATGTCTCCTGGGGAGAGGGCGGCCAGCCCTGTGTGGTGCCACCCCAGGCCGAAGCGCCAATAGCGGACAGTACTGCCATTGATGCTGTGGCTGAAGCAATACGCAGCAGCAGGAAAACGGCCCTGCTGCTTGGCGGTCGCGCCCTGCGCGAGCCGGGGTTGCTGGCTGCTGCCCGCATTGCCGCCCACAGTGGTGTAGTTGTATTTGCCGAAACCTTTCCCACCCGTATAGAACGCGGTGCCGGCCTGCCTTCGGTGGAGCGCATAGCCTATCTGGCGGAACTCGCCTCTTTGCAATTGTCCGAATTCGACAATTTGATTTTGGTGGACGCCAAAGCCCCGGTTTCTTTTTTTGCTTACCCGGGCAAGCAGAGTTATCTGGTACCGGACGGCTGTACTGTTCACACCCTGAGTACACCTGAACAAGACGCCGCGGCCAGCCTGAGCAGGCTTGCTGATGCCCTGGGTGCGGGGAGTACGCTACCCCTGCTGCAACCCGCCGGCAGACCCGGTAGGCCGAAAGGCAAACTGACTGCTGAAAAAGTATGCCGGGCTGTGGGTGAGTTGATGCCGGAGAATAGTATTGTTGTGGACGAATCCATCACCTCGGGTTTGTTACTCAACGCCATGACCGCCGGAGCACCAAGACACGATATGATTACCCTCACCGGTGGCGCCATTGGTCAGGGACTGCCTAGTGCTGTAGGGGCCGCTGTAGCCTGCCCGGATAGGCCGGTACTGGCCCTGATCGGCGATGGTACCGCCATGTACACCAATCAGGCACTTTGGACCATGGCCCGGGAAAATCTGAATGTGACCAGCATTATTTTCAACAATGCCTCCTATTCAGTTTTAAATATTGAACTGGAACGTGTGGGGGCTGAAGAAGCCGGAGAGAAAGCCAAATCCCAACTCGATCTCAGTGGCCCGGTCACCAATTATGCGCAATTAGCTCAAAGTATGGGTGTGCATGGTACACGCGTGAAGACATCAGAAGAGCTGTTAAAGGCCCTGGAATATGCACTCTACACACCAGGCCCACACCTGATCGAAGCTGTGATACCTGAGTCGTTAAATGGTGTGAAACGTAAGGTACTGCCCTGGCTGCTGAAAACCCTCCCGAATATCCCCAGGCCGTTAAGCAAGGCTTTGAAGAAAAAAATCGCACCTTGAGTCCTCTCCCCTAAGGGTCAGGGGAATATAGAACAGAAATAAAAACTGCCGGTACGCGCCCCGATCAGTGGGATGGGTATTGGCAAGTTCACTTTCTGTCCGAGTGTCAGCCAATCCAACTGATAGCGCAGGATTTTATTCCAGGGTGGCCACAAATCAACTTTAAATGTGCTGGGTTTGTCGTGAAGGGTTTAATGACATAGCCGCACACCCAGGGTGAGGAAGGCCGCAGGGCGCCTTTTCAATAGCCTGCCAGAACCTGTTCACACCCAATCCGAAAAAATCGCTGCATGGAAATGACAGCACAACAAAAAATTATCGAGACATTTCTATTCCTTCGGCGCGGTAAGATAACAATACCCAATACCCAATACCCAATACCCAATACCCAATACCCAGGTGCTCAGTGCGATGCTCTACGTAGTCGGTCATGGTTGCCAATGATGAGGCTTATAAAGGGTTTGATAATACACAAATAATCCCTGGCACTGCTTTCGATAAGTCCAAAGAGAAAAAATCTGGGAATCGTTTCTACGTAGGGTTTCCAAGAAATTCTATATCATTTTTCCTGATGTATTTTCTTTCTGAGATAGCTTGAGCTGCAATTGAAACAAACAAATGGGTAAATACATACCGGGTTTATTTGAGAGTGATTCTCTTACTGTTTGGTATTTCTGGTTTGCCTGCAATACTTAATGAATTAAAAAGCAATTTTTGGATTGTGGGGAAATTGACAGTGAATCGGTTGTATAAGATAAAAGTAGTCATATTGATTGCTATATACATACCTGATAAAATAACCTGACCTTTGGTATGACAACTTCAACCACCTGGGGGAGAGGATGAGAATACCCAACATTTTAATGATGATGGCCGCAAGCTTATGTCTGTTTACTGGTGGTGTGGCTTCAGAAGAAGTTAAGATAGATGAAAATCTCACCATACATTACGAGCAGGCGGGTAGCGGTGATACAACCATTATTTTTATCCCGGGTTGGATGATGTCAACGGAGGTTTTCGAACATCAACTCGCACACTTTAAAGGATCAACAAAATACCGCGCGCTGGCCTATGACCCCAGGGGCCAGGGCAAATCATCAAAATCCGTTGAAGGCCACACCTATCAACATCACGCGCGGGACCTGGCCCAATTGATTGATAAGCTGGACTTGAAGAATGTGATTCTAGCGGGTTGGTCATACGGGGTAACGGAGCAATTGGCGTATTTGAACCAGTTCGGCGCTGATAAGCTCAAAGCCATGATCATGATTGATACGGGTCCGGATATAGCCGGTGCAACGCGTGACGAGTGGGTCTGGTACCTTAACGACGATTCCGACGGCTATTCACGGTGGTTTACCGAAGGCATCATTGAAGACCGCGATAATGTGATTGCAGAATTTAGCAAATGGATGCTTGAAAAGCCGACACCGGAGAAAATTGCCTGGATAACAAAAATCGCCAACTGCACGTCAAGTAGTGTCGCCTCAATTACAAATGCCACGGGATTTTATCTCGACTACAGTGAGGATCTTAGTGCACTTGAGGGAAAACTGCCTTTGTTGTATGTCATACGTGATGAAATGAAGGAAGCAGCAGGTAAGTGGATCACAGCCAACACACCCTCTGCCACTGTTGTCTATATGGGTAAGCATATGATGTTCTGGGAGAGGCCCAAGGAGTTCAACAGGGTCCTTGATGAGTTCCTTGCAAGTATTGATAGTAAATAAATGACATACTACAGCGTGGGTTCTAGGAATTTGAATTTCCAAACAGTGATCTAACTGGATTTACAGCAGGGGTGCACTTTCTTATATAAGCTGGGACCTGTTCAGCCTAATGAAAGAATCGATAATACATTTTGCTAATTTTGGCACTAAGCCGTTTTGATAAGTTGGATGTGATTTTTCGTTTTTTTACCAGCTTTGCGTGGATTACAGGCAGGCTGATTTATATAAACAGGCCCTAACAAACTGATGAAATTCGTCCTTACGGTTACTAACTGTAAAATTTAGGGGCAATCAATTGAAGAGAGCTGGTGCCGATGCGCGGCACTGGCTTAATTCAGGAAGCACTGTTTACAACGGAAACCATAATGGCTATTTGGTACACATTGGTCATTATTATGCTGGTTTTATCCCTCTTTGCCGCTGTGGCAACTCGTCGCGCTCAAAGTACGCGGCCGATGTTTGTATGGGGATTTAATACCATGGCACCGGTCACCTTGGCGTATTGCTATTGGGGCTCTGGAGATTGGGCACATAAAAGTCTGTTGTTGATTTTTGTAGGTGTTTATTTGCTGCGGATGAACATAGTTCTCACCGCCTGGTATCAAAATACTGCCGCCTCCAAGCTCAATGCGGTGATTCCCGCAAAGCAAAAACCGTTGCTGGCGGTGATAATGGTCAATACCTTTGGCTGGTTGTACTGTCTGCCATTTTATTGGGCCGCTGACTTACGAGGACCATTTGGTGTAGTGCAATGGGCCGCAATTGTACTGTATGTGCTGGGCACCATTTATCATTTTGGCAGCGACTATCAAAAGCGTCGTTTTAAACAAAATTCAGACAATAAGGGTAAATTGTTAGAGAGTGGGTTTTGGGGCACTTGTCGCCATCCAAATTACTTCGGGGATTTTTTAATTTTCGTCAGCTTTGGTTTACTGGCCAACCATTGGATTGGGCTGATCGCGCCATTGGCCAATATTGGCCAATATTTTGGCGATGCGATCCCAAAAAATGAAAAGATGTCAGAGGAGCGCTATGGCAAGAAATGGCAAGCGTATAAGCAGCGGGTAAAATGCTTTATTCCGTTTGTTTTTTAGTCTCTACCAGGTTCGCTCGCCAAAGGCCAGGAGACCGCTATAAGGGCGGTTTCTTGGCCACTCCTGTTTGAAAAAAATCCAAGGTGAACCGTATTTTGGAGATGCAGTACCTGATGTTCGGATTAGTGTAGTCATGTAGCTTTTTATTGTAGTTTTATGTCTGGCTAATGTGTTTAACGATTCTGAAAATCGTGAATGACAAAATAGTAGGAAACAAAGTCCTAGAGAGTCACTGCTTGGGTATCCCTTGATCCAAGGACCCGGTATCCACCCCAAACCAAAAGCTGCCATCCTTGTTATCAAAATACATATGCCGGATATTTCCACCGCTAGGCACTGAGGTTTCGCTGATAAACTTCTCCGATTCTGTATCAAAAGCCAAAATGGTATTCGGGATATTTCCGGTGTTCGCCACCCAGATCCGCCCCTTGTTGTCCAGTGCCATACCGTAGGGGCGCGGGTTTTCGCCGGGGAGTTTCCACTCTGTAAACGCCTCTGTGTCTGGCATATACCGGCCCAGGTAACCGTCCGGATAATCCACATACCAGATATTGCCAGAGGGGTCAATTTCCAATCTTCGTGGGCGGGCACTGGTGCGGGGGAGGGAGATTTCGGATACGGACATACTTTTTGGATCTACCCAGGCCAGCTTGTTAGTACCAAACAATGCTACCCAGGGACGATTCTGTGGGTCTATTTTGATGCCGTAGGGACGTGCCCTGGCAGTTTGCGGCGTAACAACCCGAACTTCCCCATTACTGACATTCAGGAGGCCGATGCGATTGCTCTGTTGTGCGGTGAACCAGATATTACCTTCCCGGTTAAAGACCAGTGTGTGGGGATCATCGACGCCCTTGGGCATCGGGTATTGCTGGATTTTACCGCTTTCCGGGTCCAGGCGCCCGATATGTGCATTGCGATTACCGGCGTACCAAACTTGATCCTGTTTATCCACAATCAGATTGTGCGGGTGGGTACCTTCGGGTACCTCATACTGCTTGAATTCCTCACCAGTTGGCGTAAACCGGCCGATATAGTTGCCCGCCTGTCCACAAAACCAGATGCGTCCTTTGTGGTCAACATAAGGGTCTCTTGGCAACCCCTCCCACGGTACCTTCCATTCCTTGAGTGTCAATTGGTTTGGCAGACTGGCTTCCTGCGCCAGCGTATGAAATGACGTCAAAATAGATAGCGCGAGGTAAAGAATGGCTTGCTTTAACAGGCCAAAGTGCTTTTTGTTTGTGAGCATTTACTTACTCCAGAGGCTTTTTATAAATGATTAAGCTGTCACAGGTGATCCGATACCAATTTTCCGCTCATAAAACAGTGCCTGTGGGATGACAGTTGTTGCAGACAGCATAGGTGAAGACGTGGCAGTTTTTTCTAAACAGTTCTATGTATTAGTTCAGACCAAATCTGACACATCTCCT